>NZ_JBDJLK010000106.1:0-16730 GCF_039673335.1 Pseudomonas sp. TWI929 | reverse complement strand
GCACAGCAGCCCCAATAAAGCTACCTGCCCACCCTGAATGCCCAGAACACCTTAGCCGAGGTTTTCCATGATCTCGTCGGAAATCTGGGCGTTGGAGTAGACGTTCTGCACATCATCCAGGTCTTCGAGCATGTCGATCAGCTTGAGCACCTTTTCGGCACCGTCCTGGTCGAGTTCGGCGCTGGTGGTCGGCTGCATGACGATTTCCGCGTCAGCGGCCTTGAAACCAGCCTCTTCCAGGGCGTTACGCACGGCATAGAAGCTGTTGAACGAGGTGAACACGTCGAACGAGCCGTCATCGTTGGCCACCACGTCGTCGGCATCGGCCTCCATCGCCGCTTCCATCAACGCGTCTTCTTCCACGCCTGGGGCAAAGCTGATCTGGCCCTTGCGCTCGAACAGGTAGGCCACCGAACCGTCGGTGCCCAGGTTGCCGCCACACTTGGTGAAGGCATGGCGCACAGCGGCAGCGGTACGGTTGCGGTTGTCGGTCATGGCTTCGACCATGATCGCCACGCCACCCGGGCCGTAGCCTTCATAGCTGAGCTCTTCGACGTTGTCGCTTTCGTTGGTGCCAGCACCACGGGCCACGGCCCGATCGATGATGTCGCGGCTCATGTTGGCGCCCAGGGCCTTGTCCAGCGCCAGGCGCAGGCGCGGGTTGGATGCCGGGTCAGGGCCGCCCTGCTTGGCAGCGACCGTCAGTTCGCGGATCCACTTGGTGAATACCTTGCCTCTCTTGGCATCCTGGCGCTCTTTGCGGTGCTTGATGTTCGCCCACTTGGAATGACCAGCCATAACGACTCCGAATCCTTTGAATCACAAACGGCCCCGCCCCATGACGGGGCGGGACGGGAAAATGCCTGCGCCGAAACGCAAAGGCGCATCCATGTGGATGCGCCCGGGGACTGCTTACTCGACCTTGGTCTGTTCGCGCAGTCGGATGTGCAGCTCGCGCAGGGCCTTGGCATCGACCATGCCAGGGGCCTGGGTCATGACGCACGCGGCGCTCTGGGTTTTCGGGAAGGCGATCACTTCACGGATCGACTGGGCGCCGGTCATCAGCATGACCAGGCGGTCCAGGCCGAAGGCCAGGCCACCGTGAGGCGGTGCACCGAACTTCAGGGCGTCGAGCAGGAAGCCGAACTTCTCTTCCTGTTCTTCTGCCTGGATACCCAGCAGACGGAATACAGCCTGCTGCATCTCCTTGCGGTGGATACGGATCGAACCGCCACCCAGCTCGGTACCGTTCAGGACCATGTCGTAGGCACGGGACAGGGCGGTGGCCGGGTTGGCCTCGAGCTCTTCCGGGGTGCACTTCGGCGCGGTGAACGGGTGGTGCAGCGCGGTGAAGCTACCGTCTTCGTTCTCTTCGAACATCGGGAAGTCGACCACCCACATCGGCGCCCACTCGCAGGTCAGCAGCTCGAAGTCGTGGCCCAGGCGGATACGCAGCGCGCCCAGGGCTTCGCTGACCACCTTGAACTTGTCGGCACCGAAGAACACGATGTCGCCGTCTACGGCGCCAACGCGGTCGAGGATGTTGTTGAGGTTGGCCTCAGGGATGTTCTTGACGATCGGCGACTGCAGGCCTTCGACGCCCTTGGCGCGCTCGTTGACCTTGATGTAGGCCAGGCCCTTGGCACCGTAGATGCCGACGAACTTGGTGTACTCGTCGATCTTGCTGCGCGGCATGCTGGCACCGCCTGGCAGGCGCAGGGCGGTCACGCGGCACTTCGGATCGTTGGCCGGGCCGGCGAATACCTTGAAGTCGACATCCTTCAGCTGGTCGGCAACGTCTACCAGCTCCAGCGGGATACGCAGGTCTGGCTTGTCGGAACCGTAGCGGCGCATGGCCTCTTCGAAGGTCATGTGCGGGAATTCGCCGAATTCCAGGTCGAGCACTTCCTTGAACAGCTTGCGGATCATGCTTTCGGTCAGGCCCATGATCTCGCTTTCATCGAGGAAGCTGGTCTCGATGTCGATCTGGGTGAATTCCGGCTGGCGGTCGGCACGCAGGTCTTCGTCACGGAAGCACTTGGCGATCTGGTAGTAGCGGTCGAAGCCGGCGACCATCAGCAGCTGCTTGAACAGCTGTGGCGACTGCGGCAGGGCGAAGAAGCTACCGGCGTGGGTACGGCTTGGTACCAGGTAGTCACGCGCGCCTTCCGGGGTGGCACGGGTCAGGATCGGCGTTTCGACGTCGAGGAAGCCGTTTTCGTCGAGGAAGCGACGAATGCTGCTGGTAATGCGCGAGCGCAGGCGCAGCTTGTCGGCCATTTCCGGGCGACGCAGGTCGATGAAACGGTAGCGCAGGCGGGTTTCTTCGCCCACGTCGGAGTATTCGTTCAGCGGGAACGGCGGGGTTTCCGCTTCGTTGAGCACGTTCAGCTGGTAGCCGAGGATCTCGATGGCGCCGGAGGCCATGTTGGCGTTCACCGCACCTTCAGGGCGCTTGCGCACCTTGCCGGTGATCTGCACGACGTATTCGCTGCGCACACGGTCGGCAGCGGCGAAGGTTTCGGCGCGATCCGGGTCGAACACGACCTGGGCCATGCCTTCGCGGTCACGGATGTCGAGGAAGATCACCCCGCCGTGGTCGCGGCGACGATGGACCCAGCCGCAAAGGGTGACTTCCTGGCCGTCCAGGCTCTCGTTCAGTTGGCCGCAATAATGGCTGCGCATCATGATGGTGGTTTCGCTTCTCGTGATTCGTGTATTCGGTGGAGGCCTTGGCCGCCCGGAGGGCTAATACTGCAAGACCCGGTCACAGCATTCAACTCAGTCGGCCTTGTCGCCGCCTGCCAGATTCTTTTTCGCCCCGGTCTTGAAGTCGGTTTCATACCAACCGTTACCGCTCAGGCGGAAGCCTGGCACCGACAGCAGCTTTTTCAGCGCCGGCGCCTGGCAGGCCGGGCAATCGGTCAGCGGCGCGGCGCTGATCTTCTGCAGCACTTCCATGCGGTGCTCGCAGGATGCACATTGATAGTCATAAAGGGGCATGGGTGTCTCTCGTCAACCACAACGCTGGCTGCCGGGGCAGCAAAAAGCGGGATTATATATGGTTAGCAAGCACTGCGCAGCCCGCCAGGCGATCAGCGCACACTTGGTGGGTCTTGCAGCCAGGCAACGCAGATCACCCGGATCAGCCCGCTGAAGTTACGCACCCCACCCTGGCGCAGGTGCACTTCACGGTCCACATAGGACAGCACCGCGCTGACCGAACAGCGGTTGGCTGCGGCGATGCGTTCCAGGATGCCCCAGTAGACGGCCTCCAGCCGCAGACAGGTGGAAAAGCCGTTGAGCCGTACCGAACGTGAAACAGGCTGGGTCTGCAACATGTCGAAATCCGCCTTGAACGGATCAATGCACTGTTTACCCGGCCAACGCCCCTGACCAATAACACGCTTGCTCGCTTGCATCATGCGCCACACTTCCTCGTCACAGGTACCAGGTGGCGTATGAAGCGCTGATGGGCGAGGTTAAAGCAGCGGCAAAATGTTCCTGCACAAAATACAAAACCCGGGCGGGTATCCCCCGACCGGGTTTCCTTTCATGATTTCCAATGGCGGTGCCGGACCTGTGTGGGAGCGGCTTTAGCCGCGAACACCGGCAAAGCCGGTGCCATGCACCGCGATGCCTCCTTCGCGGGTGAACCCGCTCCCACAGGGACCGCTGCCCACCTCAGACAATCAATTACCGTCGAGCAGCACCCGCAGCATCCAGGCGGTTTTCTCGTGCACTTGCATGCGCTGGGTCAGCAGGTCGGCGGTCGGCTCGTCGCTGACCTTGTCCACCACCGGGAAGATGCTGCGCGCAGTGCGTACCACGGCCTCCTGGCCCTGGACCAGCTGGCGGATCATCTCGTCCGCCGGAGGTACGCCTTCCTCCTCCTTGATCGAAGAGTGCCGCGCATAAAATGCATAAGACCCCGGCGCCGGGAAACCGAGGGCACGGATGCGCTCGGCGATCGAATCGACGGCCAGCGCCAGTTCGTTGTACTGCTCTTCGAACATCAGGTGCAGGGTGCGGAACGACGGGCCAGTGACGTTCCAATGAAAGTTATGGGTTTTCAGATACAGCACGTAGGTATCCGACAACAGGCGGGACAGCCCATCGACGATGGACTTGCGATCTTCTTCACTGATACCGATATCGATTGCCATGAAGTTCCCCTTTCCATAAGGCTTGAGACTCAAGCGGGCGCCGACCACTGTAGCAATGATTGGCGCATGCCGCATGTGACATGGCGCAACACATCGCCCGCCGGGCGGCCTGCGGTTTGAGTAGCCTGCGGCTTTACTGTTAAATAGGCACGGTGCCACCTGTGCAGACTGTCATTGCCGGGTGCATAGGCTGGCCTGTCACGTGTTCGCGCTCTACACCTCATGCGCACCGTGTTGCCAGCTCTTCCTGTGATCGGCCTTATCAACTGTGAGCCAACCCCATGTTCAAGATCGTCCATCTGGTGACGGGCGTGGCAGCCTTGCTGCTATCGCTCATACCCAGCCTGAAAACCGATGCGACACCCTTCCTGCAACAACCTGACGCGGTCTACCTGGCCCTGCTCGGCCTGCTCAACCTGGTATTGGCCCCCGTCGTGCCGCTGTACTACCGCGGCGCACGCCAACAGTTGCAACACCTGGCTTGCGCCCTGCTGGTGGTAGCCGTGGTACTGCAGACCCTGACGCTGCTGGCACGCCCGGAAATGGGCAACCTCGCCGCACTGGTTTGCGCAGCGCTGGCCGTGGCCGCGCACTTGGTCGTGGGCTTTGCCCGCAGCCCGCGCAAGGCACGCACCAGCCAGCACACGGCGCAAGATGCCGGCAACCGTGATACCGGCACCGTAAAGTGGTTCAACACGTCCAAAGGCTTTGGTTTCATCTCCCGCGATTCGGGCGACGATATCTTCGTGCACTTTCGTGCCATTCGCGGCGAAGGCCACCGCATCCTGGTCGAAGGCCAGCGCGTGGAGTTTTCGGTGATGCACCGCGACAAGGGCCTGCAGGCCGAGGATGTGGTCGCGGTGACCCGCCGCTGAGGACGCCATCGCCGGCAAGCCATCTCCCACAAAGGCCACGCCCCACCTGAGGGCAGCATCGTACCTGTGGGAGCTGGCTTGCCGGCGATAGGGCCATGGAAGGCTTCAATAATGCGGCGGTGGTGCCTCATCCCCTTCGCTGCCGTACTGGCCGACCATCTCTGCATGACGCTTGATCAACTCGGCCATCTGCAATTGCAGCCGCTCGATCACCCGCCCCTGCTCGACCACCACATCATTAAGCGCCTGGATGGTGTCATCCTGGAACGCCTGACGGGTTTCCAGTTCGACCATGCGCAATTCAAGCGACATGTCAGGCCTCCAGATAACCAGCAAGTTGCAGCCCGCGCAGGCGCTGGCGAATGGCTTGCACCTGATCGTCGGTGTAGGCCACGGCTGGGCACTTGCCCCACACCGGTGCCGGCCACGCGGCATCGTCGCGCTGACGCACGATCACATGCATGTGCAGCTGGCTGACCACATTGCCCAAGGTAGCAACGTTCATCTTGTCGGCGCTGTAGCTGGCCTTCAGCGCTTCGGCCAGGCAGGTGGTTTCTTGCCATAACTGCTGCTGTTCTGCCGCATCCAGCTCGAACAGTTCACTGATGCCGGCGCGCTTGGGCACCAGGATGAACCATGGGTAGTTGGCATCCTTGCTCAGCAGCAACTGGCAAAGTGCAAATTCCCCCAGCACCAGGGAATCCTGCTGCAAACGCGAATCGAGGACAAACACGGCATATCTCCTTCAGGCAGAACCAACCCGCTTCAAGCGGAAAACAGGCCGCAAGGATACCTTGCACGTTCCCGGTAACACAGCGCTACTTTTCGCACCAAAATGAGGCCACCTGCTCCCCCCTCGCCACACTCGCCACCCCACATTTCACACTGAATTAACAAGTTGCGGTAACACATTGACTTTAATGACAGGTTTTTAAATTTTAATGATTCTCGACTCCAACACAGCGCCTGACAGTTCAGGCCCCGTGTTTACGGCACTTTCCGACCTCCGGTAGCAGGTTTTGTGAAAATTTCATGAAGTGTTGCGAATTTTGAGCACGCTTGTTGCATTCCCTTCACGCCAAGTCGGCACGACATCTGCAGTGGCAGGTGTACGCGACAAATAACAACAGCGGCATTGGTTACCAGGGAGTTTCCCCAGCCGGAATCTGTAGTTACAGACTCATTACGGTGACAGGAACAGCGCTGGCGTTTTACGACCCAAAAATCGGGGCGTGATTTGCGACATGGAACTACCTAAAAGCGACATGGAAAAAAAGTTCCGTAAAGGACGCTTATAGCCATATCGCCAACAACAGTCAGCGTGCTATACATTTTCGCCGACATAACAAGAAAGAGCTGCACCAT
This sequence comes from Pseudomonas sp. TWI929, assembly GCF_039673335.1. Classification (NCBI taxonomy): domain Bacteria; kingdom Pseudomonadati; phylum Pseudomonadota; class Gammaproteobacteria; order Pseudomonadales; family Pseudomonadaceae; genus Pseudomonas; species Pseudomonas sp. TWI929. The sequence continues at coordinate 10,324 of NZ_JBDJLK010000106.1, read as the reverse complement.
ATAACTAAAAAACTTGGACGCAGCGGTACTCTTCCTAAAAAACCAAAGGAGCAAATCACGATGCGCGTGATGAAGTGGAGCATGATCGCCCTGGCCGTTGCGGCAGGGACCTCGCAGTTGGCAATGGCCTCGGCACAAGACGAGTCCAAAGGTTTCGTTGAAGACAGCAAGCTGAACGTCAAGACCCGCATGCTGTACTTCAGCCGTGACTTCCGCAATGTCCCAAGCGGCTCGCAGAGCCGCGTTGAAGAAACCGGCCTTGGCTTCCTCGGCACCTTCGAGTCGGGCTTTACACAGGGCGCGGTAGGCTTCGGCGTCGACGCCATCGGCATGCTCGGTATCAAACTGGACAGCGGCAAGGGCCGCGCTGGCACCGGCCTGTTCCCGGAAGGCTCCGACGGCCGTTCGCAGGATGATTACTCCGAAGGTGGCGGCGCAGTGAAGATGCGCTTCTCCAACACCGTACTGAAGTGGGGCGACCAGTTCACCGCATTGCCAGTATTTGCTACCGACGACAGCCGCCTGCTGCCGGAAGTTGCTGAAGGTGGCCTGATCACCAGCAACGAAATCGATGGCCTGACCCTGCACGCCGGTCACTTCACCGCGCTGAACGCGCAGGATCAGACTTACCACGACAGCCTGAACCTGACCAAAGCCGACGTCTTCGGTGGCACCTACGCTTTCACCGACAACCTGAGCACCAGCCTCTACTACTCCAAGGTCGAAGACTACTGGCGCAAGTACTACGCCAACGTCAACTGGGCACTGCCGATCTCCGATAAGCAAGGCCTGGTATTCGACTTCAACATCTATGACACCAAAAGCGATGGTGACCTGGCTCGCGCCTTCGATGGTGACAAGCTCGACAACCGCGCATTCAGCCTGTCGGCCGCCTACAACATCGGCGCTCACACCTTCACTCTGGCCTACCAGAAAGTGTCCGGTGATGGCGACTACGCTTATGGCGTGGACGGCGGCGGCACCATCTTCCTGGCTAACTCCGTGGCCCGTTCCGACTTTAACGCCGAAGACGAGAAGTCCTGGCAGGCTCGCTACGACCTGAACTTCGCCGAATACGGCATCCCAGGCCTGACCTTCATGACCCGTTACGTACACGGTACCGACGCCAACGTTTCGAGCGGCGACAACGGCAAAGAATGGGAACGCGACGTCGATATCAAATACGTGCTGCAGGAAGGCCCGGCCAAGGACCTCAGCTTCCGTATCCGTCAGGCTACCTACCGCTCCTCCGACGCTGTGTACCTGAACAGCTCCCCATCGATCGACGAACTGCGTCTGATCGTCGAGTACCCGCTGAGCATCCTGTAAGCCTGGCTTGCAGTGCCCCGCACCTGAAAAAGCCCGGCGATCACGCCGGGCTTTTTCTTGGCTGACAAGCGTCACGCCCTGGGGCATCCTGTACGCCTTCGTTTCACCCCCGTACAATGCGGGGCTATTTCAACGTCTTAGGCAATCGACACGGCTAACCATGCGCACCAGTCAATATTTGCTCGCCACCCAGAAAGAAACCCCTGCCGACGCAGTGGTCATCAGCCATCAGCTCATGCTGCGTGCCGGCATGATCCGCAAACTGGCCTCCGGCCTGTACACCTGGCTGCCGATGGGCCTGCGGGTTATGCGCAAGGTCGAGGCCGTGGTGCGTGAGGAAATGAACGCTGCCGGCGCCCTGGAAGTGCTGATGCCCAGCATCCAGCCCGCTGAACTGTGGCAGGAATCCGGCCGCTGGGAGCAGTACGGCCCTGAGCTGCTGCGCCTGAAGGACCGCCACCAGCGCGACTTCTGCGTTGGCCCGACTCACGAAGAAGTCATCACCGACCTGGCCCGTAACGAGCTGTCCAGCTATAAACAGCTGCCGCTCAACATGTACCAGATCCAGACCAAGTTCCGTGATGAAATCCGCCCACGCTTCGGCCTGATGCGTGGCCGCGAGTTCATCATGAAGGACGCCTACTCGTTCCATGCCGACCAGGCTTCCCTGCAGGAAACCTACGACCGCATGCACCAGGCGTACAGCAACGTGTTCACCCGCCTGGGCCTGGACTTCCGCCCAGTGCAGGCCGACACCGGCTCCATCGGTGGCAGCTACTCGCACGAGTTCCACGTACTGGCCGAATCCGGCGAAGACGACGTGATCTTCAGCGACAGCTCCGACTACGCCGCCAACATCGAGAAGGCCGAGGCCATCCCGCGTGAAACCGTGCGCCCTGCCCCTACCGAGGAGCTGCGCCTGGTCGACACCCCAGAGGCCAAGACCATCGCCCAGCTGGTGGAAAACCACGGCCTGGCGATCGAGAAAACCGTCAAGACCCTGATCGTGCGCGGCGCCGAAGAGGGCAAGCTGATCGCCCTGATCGTTCGCGGCGACCACGAACTGAACGAAATCAAGGCGACCAAGCTGGAACAGGTTGCCGACCCGCTGGTCATGGCCACCGAAGCCGAACTGCGCGACGCCATCGGCGCCGGTGCTGGCTCGCTCGGCCCGCTCAACCTGCCGCTGGAAATCATCATCGACCGTTCGGTTGCCCTGATGAGCGACTTCGGCATCGGCGCCAACATCGACGACAAGCACTACTTCGGCGTCAACTGGGAGCGTGACCTGCCAGTGCCACAGGTCGCCGACCTGCGTAACGTGGTCGAAGGCGACCCAAGCCCGGACGGCCAGGGCACCCTGGTGATCAAGCGCGGCATCGAAGTGGGCCACATCTTCCAGCTGGGCACCAAGTACAGCGAGGCACTGAAGTGCCAGGTACTGGGCGAGAACGGCAAGCCGGTCGTGCTGTCGATGGGCTGCTATGGCATCGGTGTTTCCCGCGTGGTTGCTGCTGCCATCGAGCAGAGCTATGACGACAAGGGCATCATCTGGAACGACGCCCTGGCGCCGTTCCAGATCGCCCTGGTGCCGCTGCGCTACGAAACCGACGTGGTTCGCGAAGCGACCGACAAGCTGTACGCCGAACTGACCGCTGCCGGCTTTGAGGTACTGCTGGACGACCGCGACAAGAAGACCAGCCCAGGCATCAAGTTTGCCGACATGGAGCTGATCGGCATCCCGCACCGCATCGTCGTCAGCGATCGCGGCCTGGCCGAAGGCAACCTGGAGTACAAGCACCGCACCGAGCAGGACGCCCAGGCGTTGCCGCTCAATGAAGTGCTGACCTTCCTGCAGGCCCGCGTTCGCCGCTGATAACCAATGCACGAGTGATCATGTTCAAGCGAAGTACCTTTACCCTGGGGGGCACCGCACTGTGCGGTGCCCTGCTCGTCAGCGGCTGCGCCAACCAGATGTCCCAGCGCAGCGACCATGAGGAGCGCGTCGAGCGCAAATTGCTCGAGCACACCCTGCAGATCGATGTCGGCGAGCCGAAGGTGATGGAGCTTCCGCAACGGCGTGTGCGCGTGCATGAGCAGAAGCGCTTCGAAGTCACCGAGTTCGAAGTCACGCGCCGCTATGACCGCTACACGCCTTACCAACCCTGGCGGGAGATCTACGAGATCCCACTGGGTGCGGTGGCCGTGGTGGCTGGCGTCGGTGCCAACGTGGTCAACGTCTTCGCCTTGGGCAACCTGCCGGAAAGCATCACCCACGACTGGCTCAGCTACGGCATGGACGGGCTCAACCCGTTCATGAACACGCCATCCAATGGTCGCGCCCAGCAGAACCTAGCCGGTATCAGCGAAGTGCAGAAAGGCAAGCGCGAGGAATTTACCAGCGTGCCCTGGAGCGAGCGCCTGGTCGAGGTGAAGGCTGGCAAGATGACCCACGAACTGACCACCGACAGGAACGGCGTACTGCGCCTGAACCTGCTCGACAGCCCGTTCTCGGAGCAGAACCTCAACCACGTCGGCACCCTGCACCTGCAAGTGCTCGACGAGGATAATGCGGTACGTGGCGATGCCAGCCTGCTGGTCAGCGCCACCTTGCGCAACAAGCTGCTCGAAGCCCATGAACTGATCTTCGATGACCTTGAAGATGACGATGTCGGCCAGTGGGTGCACCGGGTCAAGCGTTTGTCCGAGCTGGGCCTTGAAGAAGAAGCCAGTGAAATGGAACAGAGCCTGATCGAGCTGACCCGCAACGATCCGGAACTGCAGCAGGAGTTTCTGCAGTCGCTGACCAAGGCCACTGGCCGGTTGGTGGCTGATCCGGGCGTGCATTGACACATTGGGGCTGCTTTGCAGCCCCTGTTCATTTAGGCGGGAACAGCTCCAGCTGTTCATGCGCCCCGCGCAGGTCGCGCAACCTCACCCCTACCCCCAGCAATCGCACCGGCTTGCCACCACGGGCAAAGGCCTGCCCCAGCAACTGCCGATAACTCTCCAGGTCCCTGCCCGCACCCGCCTGCTCCATGGTGGTCTGGCTGAAGTCATGGAACTTGACCTTGACGAAGGGTTTGTCCGGCCGGTAACTGCTGTCCATGCGTGCGATGCGTTCGTTCAGGCTTTCCAGCAGTTCGGGCAAGCGTGCCAGGCAACTGGCCAGGTCCGGCAGGTCGGTGTCGTAGGTGTTTTCCACACTGACCGACTGCCGGCGGCTGTCATTGTGCACCGCACGCTCATCGATACCCCGCGCCAGGCCCCACAAACGCTCGCCAAAACTGCCAAACTCGCGCACCAGCGCCAGCCGTGACCATTCGCGCAGCTCAAGGCAGGTTTCGATACCCAGCCGTGCCAGCTTGTCGGCCGTCACCTTGCCCACCCCGTGCAACCTGGCCACCGGCAAGGCGGCTACGAATGCTTCGACCTCGCCTGGGGTAATCACGAACAGCCCATTGGGCTTGCGCCAGTCGCTGGCGATCTTGGCCAGGAACTTGTTCGGCGCCACACCTGCGGACACGGTGATGTGCAGGGTGCGGGCAACGCGCCGGCGGATATCCTCGGCGATACGCGTAGCGCTGCCCGCATACCACTGGCTGTCGCTCACATCCAGGTAAGCCTCGTCCAGCGACAACGGCTCGATCAGTTCGGTGTAGTCACGGAAGATCGTGTGGATTTCCCGCGAGGCCTCACGGTAGGCCTCGAAGCGCGGCTTGACGATCAACAGGTCGGGGCACAGCTTCAGCGCATGCCGCGACGACATGGCCGAACGCACACCATAGGCACGCGCTTCATAGTTGCAAGTGGCGATCACCCCACGGTGGTCGGGCGAGCCCCCCACCGCCATGGGCCGCCCGGCCAGGCGCGGGTCGTCACGCATCTCGATCGCGGCGTAGAAGCAATCGCAGTCGACGTGGATGATCTTGCGCAAGGACATGGATGACCGTCAGCACTGTAAATTCATACAGATAGTATCGCATGCGCCCTATTCAGAAACACCTCACCCGCATCGCCACACGATAATCGGCCTGAAAGCCCCGCCGCGCCTGAGCCGGCTACTGATGTAAAGCGCTAAGGGTTTGAACAAAAAAGGGTTTTCCAAAAAAACTGCTTGACACTGGGAAGTAAATCCGTAGAATTCGATCTCACAGGCGCGGGATGGAGCAGCCTGGTAGCTCGTCGGGCTCATAACCCGAAGGTCGTCGGTTCAAATCCGGCTCCCGCAACCAGATTCGAGAAAAGGCCACTGTATAACGCAGTGGCCTTTTTCTTTGCCTACTGAAAAGTGCAGCAGAAAAAAGCTCGACAAATCAAAGCTTAGCGCTTGACATGCCAGCTGCAAGCTGTAGAATTCGCCCCACTGACGCGGGATGGAGCAGCCTGGTAGCTCGTCGGGCTCATAACCCGAAGGTCGTCGGTTCAAATCCGGCTCCCGCAACCAGATTCAAGAAAAGGCCACTGTTAACACAGTGGCCTTTTTCTTTGTCCGCTGAAAAGTACCGCAGAAAAACCTCAATAAATCAAAGCTTAGCGCTTGACACACGATCAACAAACTGTAGAATGCGCACCTCTGACGCGGGATGGAGCAGCCTGGTAGCTCGTCGGGCTCATAACCCGAAGGTCGTCGGTTCAAATCCGGCTCCCGCAACCATATTCGTCAGAACAAACCCCGCCTGTGTAACAGCAGCGCGGGGTTTGTTGCTTTTGCCCTCCCTGCTTTTCGTCGCCTGAAATTTCCCCTCCCTCCAGCCAAACCGCAGGCTTGAGGTGTCGCCCCCTGGATGAACTATCTTTAACCCTGCCAGGCCGCTGAAAGCGCCTGAGGCCGGAGTAACATTGGATACGTTTTTCTAAGGGACTTTCACTTGGCCGCACCTTTCCTTTACCTCGCGCTGCATGCCCGGGGCAATCCATGACTACGCACAACCCCGAACCGCCGGTGCCGCTCGCCTCGGCGCTGCCCGGTGCCGTGCAACGGCTGCCCTTGCTTGAACGCTTGAGCCGCTACCGCCAGCCCATCGGCCTGGCAGTGACCCTGGTGCTGTTCACCATGGCCCTGATTGCCTGCCGCCACTTGCTGAGCGAGCTGGACATCTATGCCTTGCACGACGCCATGCTCAGCGTGCCGGCCCAGTCGTTACTGGGTGCCTTGCTGGCAACCGTGATCGGCTTTGCGATCTTGCTGGGCTACGAGTGGTCGGCCAGCCGCTACGCCGGCGTGAAGCTGCCGGCTCGCAGCCTGGTGCTGGGTGGCTTCAGCGCCTTTGCCATCGGCAACGCCATTGGCCTGTCGATGCTCTCGGGCGGTTCCGTACGCTACCGCCTGTACGCACGCCAGGGGCTTGGTGCCGGCGAAGTCGCACGAATGACGGTTTTTGCCAGCCTGTCGCTGGGCTGCGCGTTACCGCCCCTGGCCGCCTTGGCAACCCTGAGTGACCTGCACGCGGCCTCTACCGCATTGGGGTTGGCGCCTGGCCTGCTGGCAGGTATCGCCACAGCCGTGCTGGTGGCGTGCGCCCTGCTGGTAGTCGGCTTGTACCGTCGGCGCCTGGCCGAACAACCGCTGGCCAATAACCTGCTGGTGCAACTGGGCCGCCGCACACTGCGCCTGCCGGGCGTGCGCCTGGCCGCCCTGCAATTGCTGATTACCGCGCTGGATGTCGCCGCTGCCGCCACCGTGCTGTATCTGCTGTTGCCCGAAGCACCGCCTTTCGGCGCGTTTGTCCTGGTGTACCTGCTGGCCCTTGCCGCGGGCGTACTCAGCCACGTTCCGGGCGGCGTCGGGGTGTTCGAAGCGATCCTGCTGGCGGCCTTTGCCGACCAGCTCGGTGCAGCACCGCTGGCCGCCGCCCTGCTGCTCTATCGCCTGATCTATGTAGTGCTGCCACTGCTGCTGGCCTGCGTGTTGCTGCTGGCCAATGAGGCCCGGCGCTTGCTGTTCGCGCAACAGGCCATCAAGGCAGCGTCCGGGCTGGCCGCACCGATCCTGTCAATCCTGGTGTTCCTGTCCGGTGTGGTACTGCTGTTCTCCGGCGCCACGCCCGAAATCGACACACGCCTGGAGCACATGGGCTTCCTGGTGCCGCACCGGCTGATAGATGCCTCGCACTTCGGCGCCAGCCTGATCGGCGTGCTGTGCCTGCTGCTGGCCCAGGGCCTGCGCCGGCGCCTGTCCGCCGCCTGGCTGCTGACCACCGTGCTGTTGCTGGTCGGCGCCCTGTTGTCGCTGCTCAAGGGCTTCGACTGGGAAGAGGCTTGCCTGCTGACTTTCACCGCTGCCCTGCTCGCCCTGTTCCGCCGCTCCTTCTACCGCCCCAGCCGCCTGCTGGAGCTGCCGTTCTCGCCGGTGTTCCTGGTGGCCAGCGCCTGCGCGGTCGGTGCGTCGGTATGGCTGTTGCTGTTCGCCTACCAGGATGTGCCCTACAGCCATCAGCTGTGGTGGCAGTTCACCCTCGATGCTGACGCCCCAAGGGGCCTGCGCGCCGCCATGGGCAGCGCCTTGCTGCTGGCCGCCGTGGCCCTTACCTGGCTGCTGCGCACCGCGCCGCCAGTGATCCACCTGCCCGATGAACAGGAGCTGCAGCGCGCCAACCGCATTCTGCTGGCCTCGGACCAGCCCGACGGCGGCCTGGCCCTGACCGGGGACAAGGCGTTGCTGTTCCATCCGCGTAACAACGCCTTCCTCATGTATGCCCGGCGCGGCCGCAGCCTGGTGGCCCTGTACGACCCGATCGGCCCCGCCCAGGAACGCGCCGAAATGATCTGGCAGTTCCGCGACCTGTGCGACCTGCATCACGCCCGGCCGGTGTTCTACCAGGTACGTGCCGAGAACCTGCCGTTCTACATGGACATTGGCCTTACAGCGCTGAAGTTGGGCGAGGAAGCTCGGGTCGATTTGCGCCGCTTCGACCTTGAAGCCAAGGGCAAGGAGATGAAGGACCTGCGCTATACCTGGAACCGCGGCGGCCGCGACGGCCTTAGCCTGGAAATCCACGAACCTGGCCACGCCCCACTGGCAGAACTGAAGGAAATTTCCGATGCCTGGCTCGGCAGCAAGAATGTGCGCGAGAAAGGCTTCTCACTGGGGCGCTTCAGCCCAGACTACTTGCAGCACTTCCGCATCGCCCTGATTCGCTTCCAGGGGCGGCCGGTGGCCTTCGCCAACCTGTTGGAGACCCATGGCAACGAACTGGCCAGCCTCGACCTGATGCGTGCGCACCCCGAGGCACCGAAGCTGACCATGGAGTTCATGATGATCGGCCTGATCCTGCACTACAAAGGCCATGACTACGCCCGCTTCAGCCTGGGCATGGTGCCGCTTTCCGGGCTACAGCCGCGGCGTGGCGCCCCCTTGACCCAGCGCCTGGGCTCGATGGTGTTCCGCCGTGGCGAGCAGCTGTACAACTTCCAGGGGCTTCGACGCTTCAAGGACAAATTCCAACCGGACTGGGAACCCCGCTACATGGCTGTGCCGGCCGGGCTCGACCCGCTGGTGGCACTGGCCGACACCGCCGCCCTGATCGCAGGCGGCCTGACTGGATTGGTGAAACGTTGATGACCCGACGCTTTTGGCTGTACTTGCTGGTTCCCTTGCTGCTGGCTGCCCTGGGGGGTGCTCTGGCGTTCTGGCTATGGACGCGCCCGGCCCCCGAGGCGCGCCTGGAACAACTGAGCATCAATGACACCAGCATCACCCGGGTCACCCCTGGCGTGCACCCCAAGGCTCGGGTGGCCATTGGCGTGCCTCAGGACCAGGCGCTGACCGACAAGCAACTGCTGGACCTGGCCCAGGCCGGCGAGGCGCAACTGGTGCAGGTGATCCTGCCGCCCAACGACTGCAGCAAGCAGCAACAGGCGATGGACCAGGCCCTGAGCCAGATGCCGGAAAAGCCCACCCTGGTCGCCGGTATCGGCCCTGGCGCTGCCCAGGCCTGGCGCTGGCTGGCCAGCCAGGGCAATGACAAGGCGCGGGCGATTTCCGTGGACTTCAGCCTGGAGCAACCTGGCTGCCAGGCGCCGCTGCCCAAATCGGCTGCCCATGGCCACTGGAACGTCGCCTGGAACGACAACCCGGATGACGCCAGCGCCGCCTTCGTGCGCGACCAGGCCAATGCCGAAACCAGCATCAGCGATTACGACATCCACCTGCCACAAGTGCTCAAGGCCCAGCTGACCCAGGCCTTGGTCGGCCATGACGGCAATGCCCTGGCCATACCGGTAGTCGAGGTACCGGCCGGGCAGACCACCGACACGGTCACCCTGTTCCTCTCTGGTGATGGCGGCTGGCGCGACCTGGACCGTGACGTGGCCGGGGAGATGGCCAAACTGGGCTACCCGGTGGTAGGCATCGACACACTGCGCTATTACTGGCAGCACAAGACCCCGGAGCAAAGCGCCGCCGACTTGTCCGAGCTGATGCAGCACTACCGGCAGAAGTGGGGCACCAAGCGCTTTGTGCTGACCGGTTATTCATTCGGTGCCGACGTACTGCCGGCGATCTACAACCGCCTGCCGGCCGAGGACCAGCAGCGTATCGACGCGGTGATGCTACTGGCCTTTGCCCGCAGTGGCAGCTTCGAGATTGAAGTCGAGGGCTGGCTGGGCAAGGAAGGCCAGGAGGCGCCGACCGGGCCGGAAATGGCCAAGCTGCCGGCGTCCAAGGTGGTGTGCGTGTACGGCATCGAGGAAACCGACGAGAGCGGTTGCACCGAGAAGACCGCGGTAGGTGAGCGCCTGAAGCTACCCGGCGGGCACCACTTCGACGAGAACTACCCGGCGCTGGCCAAGCGCTTGATTGGCGAAATCGAGACGCGTCAAGGCAAGTCGAGTGTGGCTGAACAGAACTGATGGCCACCCCTTGCAGGCCTGACGCGGACAATGTGGGAGCAACTGTCTTGCTCAATTTCTAAAAGCTGGCGCGATCCCTGTGGGAGCGGGCTTGCCCGCGAACACGGGCGAAGCCCGTGCCATCCACCGCGGTGTCTTCTTC
>NZ_JBDJLK010000105.1:0-16924 GCF_039673335.1 Pseudomonas sp. TWI929 | reverse complement strand
CCCACAAGGATAGCGCCGTACCTGTGGGAGCTGGCTTGCCGGCGATGAGGCCGGTACAGCCCAGACACAGCGTGCTAGAGTGCCCCTTCATAAAAGGAGCCTCACATGCGTGCGATTCTTCCCCTCCTGTTGGCGGTCAGCCTGCCACTCGCCGCTGCCCCGCTGCACAGCCAGTTCCTGCCACCCGACGATCAATCCCTGCGCCAGGAAGCGCCGACCGGCCAGCAATTGCTGCAAGTGACCGACTACTCGGTGGTGGTGGGCGCCCAGCGCCAGTCCGACCAGCAGCCGATCCCTATCACTTCGTCGTTGCAGGTTCGCCTGAAGGGCAAGCCATTGAGCAAGGGTGCGACCATCGCCCAAGTGCTGCTGACCTTCGACGGTGAAGCGGCCAAGAGCCTGAAGAAGCCCGTATACGACGAAAAAACCCGTACCCTGAGCCTGAATTACCCAGTCAGCGACTATCGGGTGATCATGGACCTGCTGCGCAACGAAACGCTTTACGTGCAGTTCCTGACCTATGGCAACGGCCACATCTGGGCCGACCTGCATACCGGTACCGTACGTACGCGTTGAGGCGTGCGCCCTGCGGGGGGTAAACTGCCGGCCTTCGAAATTCCGTGATGGTCCAGTTGGAGTCGGCAATGCGTAAAGACAAGAAACAGGTAATCGGTGACGAAATCAGCGACGACTACATCAAGTCGTTCCTTCAGTTCGAACCGGCCGATGGCGTGACCTCGCCGTCGCTGCACAAGCTGGTCAAGGCTTACCGCGGCCTGCGCGTCGACGACTTCGAGCGTTTTGTCGGCTTCTTCGTCGAAGCCGGCCTGGACCTGGATGGCAAGGACGAGCACGGCAAGACCTTTGTCGAGCAGATTGCCGACCAGCGTAATGCGCCGGAGTACATCGAGATCATCGATAACGCCCGTGGTTGATCGTTAGCCTGTACCGGCCTATTCGCGGGCGCGCCCGCTCCCACAGGTTAGGTGCAACCCCTGTGGGAGCGGCTTCAGCCGCGAAAGGGCCGGTACCGGCTGATAAAGATCCAGGCACAAAAAACGCCCCGAGGGGCGTTTTTTCGTTACCGGGCGGTTCAGGCGTAATGCTTGGCCGCAGGGCTGCTTTCCACCAGCTCCAATGCCACATCGTTGTCGGCACTGATCTTGTGGTACAGGGCAGCATCGGCCGCCAGGGTTTTCTCGCGAGCCGGGAAGATTTCCTTGAGCTTGGCAGCCCAGGCACCCTTGGCCTGCTCGGGGAAGCAGCGCTCGATCAGTTCCAGCATGATCGACACGGTTACCGATGCACCTGGCGAAGCGCCAAGCAGTGCAGCCAGGCTGCCGTCCTGGGCCGAGACCAGCTCGGTACCAAACTGCAGCACACCGCCTTTTTTCGGGTCTTTCTTGATGATCTGCACGCGCTGACCGGCCACTTCCAGGCGCCAGTCTTCGGCCTTGGCCTGCGGGTAGAAGCGACGCAGGGCTTCCAGGCGCTGCTCCATCGTCTGCCGCACTTCGCTGACCAGGTACTTGGTCAGGTCCATGTTGTCGCGGGCCACGGCCAGCATCGGGCCGATATTGCCCAAGCGCACCGACAGCGGCAGGTCCATCAGCGAACCATGCTTGAGGAACTTGGTGGTGAAGCCGGCATACGGGCCGAACAGCAGCGAAGTCTTGCCGTCCACAACGCGGGTATCCAGGTGCGGTACCGACATCGGTGGGGCGCCAACTGCGGCCTGGCTGTACACCTTGGCCTGGTGCTGCTTGACGATTTCCGGGTTGTCGCAACGCAGCCACTGGCCGCTGACCGGGAAGCCGCCGAAGCCTTTGCTTTCCGGGATGCCAGACAACTGCAGCAGCGGCAGGGCCGCGCCACCGGCGCCGAGGAAGACGAAGCGCGCGTCGACTTCACGGCTGCCGCCGCTGTTGACGTCCTTGATGCTCACGGTCCAGCCGCTGCCGTTACGGCGCAGGCCGACAACCTTCTTGCTGTACTTCACCTGCGCATCCGGCGAGTCGCCCAGCAGCTTGAGCAGCTTGTTGGTCAGGGCGCCGAAGTTGACGTCAGTGCCTTTGGCCACGCGGGTAGCGGCGATGTGCTGGTCGGCCGGGCGGCCTGGCATCATCAGCGGCATCCAGTCCTTCATCACAGCCTTGTCTTCGGTGTATTCCATGTCGGCGAAGGCATGATGCTGCTTGAGCAGCTCGAAGCGCTTCTTGAGGAAGGAAACACCCTTGTCACCCTCGACGTAGCTCAGGTGCGGGACAGGGTTGATGAAGGCACGCGCCGAGCCGAAGTTGCCCTTCTTGCTCAGGTAGGCCCAGAACTGGCGCGAGACCTCGAACTGGGTGTTGATGTGCACGGCCTTCTTGATGTCGATGCTGCCATCGGCGGCCTGGGGCGTGTAGTTAAGCTCGCACAGGCCTGCGTGGCCGGTGCCTGCGTTGTTCCAGGGGTTGGAGCTTTCCGCGGCTCCGGAGTCCATCGCCTCCACGACCTCAAGCTTGAGGGCCGGGTCGAGCTCCTTGAGCAGTACGGCCAGGGTGGCACTCATGATGCCCGCGCCTACCAGTACCACATCAACCGATTCGTTCTGCGCCATTTAACGCGTCTCCACAATCTACAGCTACCTAATTGACAGCATAGGACCTGGGTTCGCCAGGGTCGCCATGTCCGACTTTTCGCAGTTCTTGCAACTTCCGCGGACACCGCCAATCAGTCTTCGGGTTCGGGTATTGAACGCCGTTTGCCACAGGTGCGGCAATTCGACTTATGGTCAAGGTGTCGTGCGTGCGTTATGGAACGGCTCAGGCACTCATACGGGATGAGCGCATTTGCCGCCTGTTCAGGGCTGTTCGGGACACATCTGCCGCTTTTGCACATGCCAGACTGTTCATTTGCTCGCCACACTCTTGTGAAGTTGTGAAAACCGTTTTTTCACGCTCTTTTGGAGACGTGAACCTCAAAAGGGGACTGCGCGATGGCAACCCGCAGGTTCATGCAGTGCGAAGGGCCGGAAAAGCAGGCACGACAGCCGATGCAAGACCTGAGTGGAAGGCTCTCTGTGGGCTAAGCGATGAAGTTGCCGGGGTCAATCGGCGAATGCGGGGCCCGATCAGGAGACGTCCTTATAATCGGGGGGAGATTATAGCGATGTCGCAGGCAGAAATGTCGCCATTTGTGCTTTTTATTGCAGCGTTTGTCAGGCCGCGAGGATGCGCTGGTGCCACCGACGGCTTGCACGGGGGCAAACCCGGGCACTGGCGGGCAGCTCGTGGCCCAGCCAGGCAAGCTGGATTTCCCTGATCTGGACCCAGCCACTACCGCTTGGCGCCTGGCTGCACTGCTTGAAGGCCAGGCATTTGCCTTCGCCATCGAGGCGGGCATAAGCGTTGTGGCGCGGGCGTTGGAAGAGCAGAGTCCAGAGCGTGGCCATGGCGGCGAGTCCTTTGCGTTAGGGCTTGGCGCAAGGATAAGGGCGTGGCCATGAAACGATTGTGACAAGCGGGCCAGACCGATGACTGGTCGATGCGTGGCTGGGTATACTGTGGGCCTTTGCCGCATTTTCTGGAGAAACGCGTATGTTGCAACGTCTGTTGTTCGGTTTGCTTGCCGTGGCCAGCCTCAGCCTGGTCGGTTGTGCCCACAGCCCGCAACAACTCAACCCGCAACCCACGCTCAAGGCCCAGCTCGCCCCGGTCGGCCATGGCCAGCCGGTCGTGGTCCGGGTGGTTGACGGCCGGCCTTCGCAGTCCCTGGGTACCCGCGGTGGCATGTACCCCGAGACCAGCACCATCAGCGTCAGTGGTAACGATGTAGTGCCCAAGCTGCAGGCCCAGGCCGAAGCCGCCGTGCGCCTGCTCGGTTTCACCCCGACGCCGAACGCCTACAACGCGCCACAGCTGACCGTGACCCTGGCCGAGCTGAAGTACCAGTCGCCGAAAGACAACCTGTACGTGACCGAGGCCACCATCGGCGCCACCTTCCGTGCCGACGTGAAAAATGGCGGCCGCAGCTACAGCGGCCGTTACGGTGCGTCGCTGGACCAGCGTTTCGGCATGGCGCCGAACCAGGAGACCAACACCCAGCTGGTCGGAGATGTGCTGAGCGATGCCCTGACCCGTATGTTCAAGGACCCGACCATTGGGCAGGTGCTGGGGCAGTAAGCCTTTAGCTGCATGAAGAAAACCCGCTGCCTGTGTACCAGGTAGCGGGTTTTTTGTTGTCTGTACCGGCCTCTACGCGGGCTTACGCAGCTTCTATGTGGAAATCCAGCAAACTGAAGCCAGTGCCAGCATCCACCTCCGGCAAAGCCTCATGCACATGCCCGCCCAGTGCACAGTAGACCAGCCACTGGCGGTCCTGCACGTTGATGGCGAAACCATCGATCAGCGCCTGCTGTTCATCGCTTTGGGCAACGAGGTAAAGGCGGTCCTGGTTTTCGGCGTGCAGCATGAACAAGCTCCGGATCATGAAAAGGCCGACAGGGTGGCCTGTTCTGATGACGAGCGGATGACAGATGAAATTTAATGACAGTTTGTCGCCCAGGCCGGGCGCCAAGGCGCGACTTGGGTAGAATGCGGCGCTTTGCCGTCGCTCACACCGAGGTTGCGTGATGTCCTTGCAAGTGCTCTGGGGGTTCCTGGCCGCCCATCCCACCAAGCTGATCAACCTGCTGGCGCTGCTACTGACCTGCCCGGGCGGGTTGCTGCTGCACAGCGCACGGCGGCGCGAAGCCGATACCCGCGAAAGCCTGGCGCTGGAGGAGGGGGTGGTGGATGCGTTCGACCTGCGCGTGCCCAAGTACTTCTACATCCTGGGGTTTTCGTGCCTGGCGATGGCGCTGCTGCTGTCCTGGTTCAGCACCTGGGTCTGAGACATTGGGGCTGCAAAGCAGCCCCAGCAATCGGTCAGGCTACCGGCGCTTGCTGCCTGACCTGATACTGGTTACGCACCGGCGTCGCATACTGCAACACCAGGTACGGCCGCTGCTCCTCAGGGCAAGCATCCAGGCGGCGCTGCCATTCTTCCTTGGCCTTGGCCAATTCATCAGCCGGGAACACCTTCTCGGCGCCAGGCACCTGCAGGGCCTCGTCCTTGCCTTCCCACATCGCATACGCCAGGTAATGCACCGGGAACAGCCGGTAGCCACCCAGAATCTGCCGGTCGATTTCCGCCGCCAGTTGCTTGGTGTCTTCGTGGTACTCGGTCACCGGCGGGGCGAAATTGATGTGCACCCGGCCCTTGTAACCGGTAATGCCCTTGGCAATGCTGTTGTCGTCCTCACCCGGCGCCTTCTTGTAGGTGCCGGTGGTGGCGCGGATGTACAGCTCGCGGGCCTTGGCCTGGTCGCACGGGTCGTATTCGTAGCTGATCGATACCGGGGTCAGGTTCAGGCTCTGGATCACCGCGCCGAACGGCTCGTCCTTGCGGCTCATGTGGAACATCTTGAGGATCGCCGAGTCGGTGCGGTCGTCACCGTCCTTGGCCCGGCCTTCGGCCTGGGCAATCCAGATCGACGTGGCATCGTTGCGGATCGAGTGGTTGATGTAGGCCGAGAGCAACTGGTAGGCGGCCAGCTTCTCGCGGCGCCCGCTGATCGAACGGTGCACGATGAAACTTTTGTTCAGGCGCATCATGTCGCTGACAAAGGGCTTTTGCAGCAGGTTGTCGCCAATGGCGATGCGCGGGGTCGGCAAGCCGGCGTGGTACACCGCGTAGTTGACGAACGCCGGGTCCATGACGATGTCGCGGTGGTTGGCCAGGAACAGGTAGGCAGTGCCGGCCTTGAGCTGCTCCACACCCGAATAGGTGACGCCGTCGGTGGCGCGGTCGATGGTCTGGTCGACGTAGTACTCGACTTTGTCCTGCAAGGTCGAGACGCAGGTGACGCCGGCAAACTCCTTGCGCAGGCGGCGGGCGATCAGGGGCTTGAGCAACCAGCCGAGAGCACCAGCCGCACGCGGGAAGCGGAAGTGGGTGAGGATATCGAGGAATGCCGGGTCGCTGAGCAGGCGTGCCAGAACGGCAGGGACCTCAGCGTCGTCGTACGGTCGGATGGCATCGAATTCGCCCATCATGCTCTCTTGTTGGAAACGGCTAGGGTAATAAGGTAGGGGCGGGCTCCGAAAAACGGCTCGGACACACACAGGCCCTGTAAATAGACCGGCAATTATACGCATAAGTCACCCCGGAGGCCGCGATGCTGGAAACTGCGATCTACGATTGCCCTTATTGTGGCGAAGAAGTCGAAACCACGGTGGACCTGTCCAGTGGCGATCAGGAGTACATCGAGGACTGCCAGGTGTGCTGCAAGCCTATCCGCTTTGTGCTGCAGGTTCATGGCGAGGAGTGGATGCTGGATGTCTACGGTGAGAATGACTGATGCGGCGGATCTACGAACCGGAGAACTTGCTCGAAGCTGAAATGCTGGCCGGTATGCTGGCCAGTGAGGGTATCGACGTGCACCTGGCAGGTCGTGACCTGGTAGGCGGCGTGGGCGAGCTACCGCTGCAAGGGCTGCTCGGGCTTGCGGTGCCGGATGAGCAGGCCGAGTACGCACGGCAATTGATCGACGCGTACAATGGTGCCCAGCCGCTTGCCGGCGACGAACCGGAGAATCTTCCCGGTACCTTGATCTGCTAGGTTGTTAATTCGCCCATGTGTGGACGTTACGCCCTGTTTCGCTGGCCCCAGGCCCTTGCCAGTCTGCCGGGTTTTCCCGTCGGCCAGCCTGCCCAATGGAATATTTCGCCCGGGGCTTCGGTGCTGATCCAGCGCCAGCTCGACGGCCAGCAGCAACTGGCCAAGGCACGCTGGGGGCTGACCCCGGCGTGGCTTACCGACCTGTCGCGCACCCCAGCCCATGCCCGCGCCGAAACCCTGGCCGAGCAGCCGATGTTTCGTGAGGCGTTTCGCCAGCGGCGCTGCCTGATGCCGGCCAATGGTTTTTACGAATGGCGTGGCAGTGTGCGCAAGCGCCCGTATTGGTTGACCCCGGGGGAGGGCGCGTCGTTGTACTTTGCGGCGGTGTGGGAGGCCTACCCGGTGCAGGATCAGGTGTGGCTGAGTTGCGCGGTGGTGACCCAGGCGGCCATGAACCAGCGCCGGCCGCTGATTCTGGACGAGGCCGGGCAGGCGGCCTGGCTTGACCCGGACACGCCGGTTACCCGCCTGCACGAGCTGCTGGCCAGCCCGCCGGCAACGTTGCGGGAGCGGGCCCTGGCCAATTTCGTCAATGACCCGAAACTGGATGCGCCGGAGTGCCTGACCCCGGCGTGATGCTTTGCCTGTACCGGCCCTTTCGCGGCTGAAGCCGCTCCCACAGGTAGTGTGTTGCCCTCAGGCATGCGCAGACCTGTGGGAGCGGGTTTACCCGCGAAGAGGCCAGTGCAGACGAAGAAAATCTTCCCTGCGGCTATGGCGGCCCCAGGCGACTCGGCCTAGGATACGGCGCATGTAGATAGGGAGTGTTTTCATGCGTAAGTCTTTTGTCATCAGCCTGTTGAGTGCTGGCATCCTGCTGGCCGGCTGCCAGGCGGTGAACACCACCAGCGGTGGTGCTGTCGGCGTCGAGCGCCAGCAGTACATGTTCAGCATGCTCTCGAGCGATGAGGTCAACCAGATGTACGCCCAGTCGTACCAGCAGACCCTGGGTGAAGCATCGAACAAAGGCGTGCTCGACAAGTCCAGCGCTGATGCCAAGCGTGTACAGGTAATTGCCAACCGCCTGATCGCCCAGGCCCCCAAGTTCCGCCCGGATGCCGCGCAGTGGGACTGGCAAGTCAATGTGATCAAGAGCGACGAGCTCAATGCCAACTGCGGCCCAGGCGGCAAGATCATCGTCTACACCGGGCTGATCGATCAGCTCAAGCTCACCGATGCGGAAATTGCCGCAGTGGTAGGGCATGAAATTGCCCACGCCTTGCGTGAACACAGCCGTGAGGCCATGTCCAAGGCCTATGGCGTGGAAATGGCCCGCCAGGGTGCCGGTGCCATCTTCGGCCTTGGCCAGGGCAGCATGGCCATGGCCGATGCCGTGGTGAACTACGCCATGACCCTGCCCAACAGCCGGGCCAACGAGAACGAGGCCGACCTGATTGGCCTGGAGCTGTCGGCGCGTGCCGGCTACGACCCGAACGCCGCGATCACCTTGTGGAACAAGATGAGCAAGGCGTCCGAAGGTGCACCGCCTGAGTTCATGAGCACTCACCCGGCGTCGGCGAGCCGCATTGCTTCGCTGCAGGCAGCGATTCCGAAGGTGATGCCGCTGTATCAGGCTGCTGCCAAGCAGTAATTGCTTGAATCCTGGGGGCGCAAAGCGCCCCCGTTTTCCTGGTTATCCAATCCAGCCACTGGCCTTCATCGCCGAGTACACGGCCACGATCGCCAGCACGAAGAACGCCGTGGCCGCCAGGCGACGGATCAGCGTCAACGGCAGTTTGTCCGCCGCGAAGTTACCCGCCAGTACTACCGGCACGTTGGCAATCAGCATGCCCAGGGTGGTACCGATGATGACCATGATCAGGTGCGGATACTGCGCAGCCAGCATCACCGTGGCGACCTGGGTCTTGTCACCGATCTCGGCCAGGAAGAACGCAATCAGCGTAGTCAGGAACGGCCCGAAGCGGCGAGCCGGGTTCTCGTCGTCATCCATCTTGTCCGGTACCAGGGTCCACAGCGCAGTGGCGGTAAAGCTCGCGGCCAGGATCCAGTGCAGTGCCGAGTCGCTGAAGAAGCTCCCGACCCACGCCCCCACGGCACCGGCCGCAGCATGGTTGGCCAGGGTGGCGGCGATGATGCCAGCGATGATCGGCCAAGGCTTGCGGAAGCGGGCAGCGAGAATGAGCGCAAGCAGTTGGGTCTTGTCACCGATTTCGGCAAGGGCAACGATGGCGGTGGGGACTAGCAGAGATTCCAGCATCAGGTTTCCTACGGGGGCGGGTCGACACGGCTATGACACGTACAGCCTCCCCGCCCCGGGTAAGGTGTGCGTGTCATAGGTCTTGTCAAACCCTGGATCCGTCTATGCGGATCTCTCCATGCAGGCTGGCATGGTGGGTCGCACGCGCCATGGTCTGTGGACCAAGTATGTTGACGCGTACCGGGCGAGCTGGGTGCTCGCGGGAGACTACTCCCCTAGGACGGTGCGGATTCTGCCTAGGCAAAACGCTTTCGGCAAGCGCTGTTTTTATCCGTGTGTTGCCTGGTAGATACGGAAACCGTCAGCCTCGTCGCGCACCTGGCAGTTGCCCAGCGCCCCTTCGATCAGTGGCTGGTAGCGCAGGAAACTGTTGGCCACAAGGCGCATTTCGCCACCTTTTCGCAGATGAACGGCCGATTTTTTCAGCAGGTTTTCCGAAGCTTGGTAGTTGGTGTGCACCCCGGTGTGGAACGGCGGGTTGCTCAGGATCAGGCTAAGCTCGGTTGGCGCTGCGTCGATGCCATCGCCGCTGATCACCTCGCCCTCCAGGCCGTTGGCGGCCAGCGTCAGGCGGCTGGCAGCCACGGCAAAGGCGTCCACGTCCAGCAGGGTCACGCGGCTTTGGGGGTAACGGCGTTTGACCGTGGCACCCAGTACCCCGGCACCGCAACCGAAGTCCAGCACATGGCCACTCGGCAGGCCGTCGAGGTGCTTGAGCAGCAGGGCGGTACCGCGATCGAGGCGGCCATGGCTGAATACCCCGGGCAGGCTCACAACCTGCAGCGGGCCGTCTTCCAGGGCCAGTTCGAAGTGCTCGGCCAGGCTTTCCAGCGGTTTTGCCTGCGGCGCCTGGTCCACGGTCACTTGCCACAGCTGGCAGTGCCTGGCGCTGTCGAGCTTGCGTGGTTTGCCAAAGGCCTGCAGTTGCTTGGCCGCGCCTTCGATGCCGCCGCGCTTCTCGCCAACCAGGTACAGCTCGCGGCCGGCCAGGCGCGAGGCCAGGGCGTTGAGCAGGTAGGCGGCCAGCTCGCGGGATTTGGGCAGGAACAGCACGGCGCTGTCGAAGGCTGCTTCAGGGGCCTCGACACCGTAATGGCTGCGGCCGGCGAAGCGGCTGTCGAGCATGGCCTGATCGCCGGCGTGCCAGGTCCAGGCCTGGGCCTGGGGCAGCTGGCCGAGCAGGTCGTCGGCGGGGGCGCCGGCGATCAGCAGCGGCCCCTGGAACAGCTCTGCCTGGCGGAGCAACACTTCACTGCGCGGGTCCATGGACGACGCCTCCTGGAAAAAAGTGGCGCAGTGTAACAGAGGCCGGCGCCGGCCTCAGCTGACCACGCGGCGCGGTTGCCCGGCGAAGAAGGCCTGGGCATTTTCGCTGAGCTGGCCGACGATGCGCTGGCGCGACTCCACTGCACCCCAGGCGCTGTGCGGGGTGATGATCAGGCGCGGGATACCGGGTTCGAGCAGTGGGTTGCCGTTGACCGGCGGTTCCACGCTCAATACGTCGGTGGCGGCACCGCCCAAGTGGCCACTGCGCAGGGCGTCGGCCAGCGCCTGTTCGTCGATCAGGCCGCCACGGGCGGTGTTGACCACCAGCGCATTGGGCTTGAGCTGGGCCAGTTCACGGGCGCCGAGCATGTGCCGGGTGTGCTCGTTTAGCGGGCAATGCAGGGTCAGGGCGTCGACTTGCGGCAGCAGTTCATCCAGTGGCAGGCGGTCGTCACGCTCCGGGCGGCCGGGGATCTGCCCGCTCAGCACGCGCATGCCGAACGCTTCGGCCAGCCGCGCCACCGCGCCGCCCAGCTCGCCGTGGCCGAGCAGGCCGAGGGTTTTGCCCTCCAGTTCGACGATGGGGAAGTCCAGCAGGCAGAACTGGCTGGCCTTGGCCCACTGGCCGTCAGCCACCGCCTGGTTGTAGTCGCACAGGCGGGTAGCCAGGGCCAGCAGCAGGGCGAGGGTGTGCTGGGCGACGGAGGGGGTGCCATAGCCCTGGCAGTTGCATACGGTGATGCCCTGGGCACGCGCCGCCACCAGGTCGACATTGTTGGTGCCGGTAGCGGCCACCAGGATCAGCTTGAGCTGCGGGTTGGCCGCCAGGGTTTCGGCGTCGAGCATGACCTTGTTGCTGACCACCGCCACCGCGCCCTGCAGGCGTTCGGCGACCTGGTCCGGGCGGGTGGCGGCGAACAGCTCGAACTCGTCGAACTGTTGCTTCAGGGGCAAGAGGTCGAGGTCGCCAAGGTCCAGGGACTGGTGATCGAGAAACACGGCGCGACGCGGGCTGGGCATGGGGTTCTCCGGGCAGGGCGGGATAATTGGTGTTGGGGCCATTCGCGGGCACGCCCGCGAAAGGGCCTGCAGCTCTAGCACAAATCCTGAAGCTTGCGGCGCAGTGTCTAGCCCGCAGTTACCGCCCGTCAACGCCCGCCACTCATACCTGTACCAGGCAAATCATTCCTTCGGCTGATTTAGCCGTCACATTGGCGAACTACAGTAGTTGCCAGACTTGTCCGGCCCGCTTTTCAGAAAAGGGATACCCATGTTGCAGACCCGCATCATCAAACCCGCCGAGGGCGCCTATGCCTTCCCCCTGCTGATCAAACGCCTGCTGATGTCCGGCAGCCGCTATGAAAAGACCCGCGAAATCGTCTACCGCGACCAGTTGCGGCTGACTTATCCACAGCTCAACGAACGCATCGCCCGGCTGGCCAATGTGCTGACCGAAGCCGGTGTAAAGGCCGGCGACACCGTGGCGGTAATGGACTGGGACAGCCACCGCTACCTGGAATGCATGTTCGCCATCCCGATGATCGGTGCGGTGGTGCACACCATCAACGTGCGCCTGTCGCCCGAGCAGATCCTCTACACCATGAACCACGCCGAAGACCGCGTGGTACTGGTCAACAGCGACTTCGTCGGCCTGTACCAGGCCATCGCCGGGCAGTTGACCACTGTCGACAAGACCCTGCTGCTGACCGATGGCCCGGACAAGACCGCCGAGCTGCCCAACCTGGTCGGCGAGTACGAGCAACTGTTGGCCGCAGCCAGCCCGCGCTACGACTTCCCTGACTTCGACGAGAACTCGGTAGCCACCACCTTCTACACCACCGGCACCACCGGCAACCCCAAGGGCGTGTACTTCACCCACCGGCAGCTGGTGCTGCATACCCTGGCCGAAGCTTCGGTGACCGGCAGCATCGACAGCGTGCGCCTGCTGGGCAGCAACGACGTGTACATGCCCATCACCCCGATGTTCCATGTGCATGCCTGGGGTATCCCCTACGCCGCCACCATGCTTGGCATGAAGCAGGTGTACCCAGGGCGCTACGAGCCGGACATGCTGGTCAAGCTGTGGCGCGAAGAGAAGGTCACCTTCTCCCATTGCGTGCCGACCATCCTGCAGATGTTGCTCAACTGCCCGACTGCCCAAGGCCAGGATTTTGGCGGCTGGAAGATCATCATCGGCGGCAGCGCACTCAACCGTTCGCTGTACCAGGCCGCCCTGGCGCGCGGCATCCAGCTGACAGCGGCATACGGCATGTCCGAAACCTGCCCGCTGATCTCCGCCGCGCACCTGAACGACGAACTGCAAGCCGGCAGCGAGGACGAGCGCGTTACCTACCGCATCAAGGCTGGCGTGCCGGTACCGCTGGTTGAGGCGGCCATCGTCGATGGCGACGGCAACTTCCTGCCCGCCGATGGCGAAACCCAGGGCGAGCTGGTGCTGCGTGCGCCGTGGCTGACCATGGGCTACTTCAAGGAGCCGGAAAAAAGCGAGGAGCTGTGGCAGGGCGGCTGGCTGCACACCGGTGATGTCGCCACCCTCGACGGCATGGGCTACATCGACATCCGCGACCGCATCAAGGATGTGATCAAGACCGGTGGCGAATGGATTTCCTCGCTCGACCTGGAGGACCTGGTCAGCCGCCACCCGGCCGTGCGCGAAGTGGCAGTGGTGGGGGTTGCCGACCCGCAATGGGGTGAGCGGCCGTTTGCCCTGCTGGTGGTGCGCGACGGCCAGACCATCGACGCCAAGGGGCTCAAGGAGCACCTCAAGCCATTTGTCGAACAAGGGCACATCAACAAATGGGCGATTCCGAGCCAGATCGCTGTTGTTACTGAAATTCCCAAGACCAGCGTCGGCAAGCTCGACAAGAAACGCATCCGCCAGGACATCGTGCAATGGCAGGCCAGTAACAGCGCGTTCCTTTCCACGTTGTAATCGCAGTGCGGGTCGCGTACCTCAGCACGCGACCCGCATGCTAGACGGATTGGCGCCTTGCCAAATGGCAGAAATGCGCCATCCTTGAACACTGCCAGCGCGCTATCGAAGCACCCTGCAGCGGGTTGGCGGCATGGAGCGCAAATCACACTTTAGAGGGATCAAGCGCCTGTGCCTTGCTGGCTATAGTCGGGGCCAGGGGATTTTCAGGAAGGGGGAGGGCGGCATGCGCAACACATGTCGCCGCGGGCGCAAGCCTGCACACCGGTCGCACGGGCCGTTCTTGAAAGGACTCACTGCCATAACAAAAAAGTACATGGAGTAGCGTCGATGAAATCTGCACACCTGTTCTGGCGCCGGGCCAAGCTGCCCTTGGCCGTCAGCCTTGCTTCCACGCTCGCAAGTCCGGCTTTCGCTGTCAGTTTCAACATTGGTGAAATCGAAGCCCAGTTCGACTCGTCGCTCTCCGTCGGCGCCAGCTGGTCGACTGCCAACCCCAACAAGAACCTGATCGGCGTCAACAACGGCGGCAAGGGCTTGTCACAGACATCCGACGATGGCCACCTGAACTTCAAGAAGGGCGAAACCTTCTCGAAGATCTTCAAGGGCATCCATGACCTGGAGCTCAAGTACGGTGACACCGGCGTGTTCGTTCGCGGCAAGTACTGGTACGACTTTGAGCTCAAGGACGAAAGCCGCGAGTTCAAGGACATCAGCGACTCCAACCGCAAGGAAGGCGCCAAGTCGTCCGGCGCCGAAATGCTCGACGCCTTCGTCTACCACAACTATGCCATCGGCGATCAGCCTGGCTCGGTACGCCTGGGCAAGCAGGTGGTGAGCTGGGGTGAAAGTACCTTCATCGGCGGCGGCATCAACGCGATCAACCCCATCGACGTGTCGGCGTTCCGCCGCCCAGGGGCCGAGATCAAGGAAGGCCTGATTCCGGTCAACATGTTCTATGTCTCGCAGAGCCTGACCGACAACCTGTCGGCCGAGGCCTTCTACCAGATCGAATGGGACCAGACGGTAGTTGATAACTGCGGCACCTTCTTCTCCCAGCCGGATGTGATTGCCGATGGCTGCAACAACAACCTGGCCGTGCTGGCTACCCAGAACTCCCTGGCCAGCCGGCTTGGGCCGCTGAATGCCCCTGTCGCGGCTGCGCTGGCGGCGCAAGGTGTGACTCATGGTTCACCCGACGAGGGGGTAATCGTAAAGCGCGGTCCGGATCGTGATGCACGCGACAGCGGTCAGTTCGGCGTTGCAATGCGCTACATGTTCGAACCGCTGAACACCGAGTTTGGTGGCTACTTCATGAACTACCACAGCCGCGCGCCAATTTTCAGTGGCCGTGGGGCCGATCTTCAATACTACAGCGCCAGCAACCTGGCAGGTGCGTTGGTCCGCGCAGGCGTACCCGCTTCGCAGCTGGCCGGCCTGGTGCCAACCCTCTTGCCGTTGCAAGTGGCAGGCAACTCCAGCTATTACGTCGAGTATCCGGAAGACATACGCCTGTATGGTCTGAGTTTCTCCACGACGCTGCCCACAGGCACTGCCTGGAGCGGTGAGATCAGCTACCGTCCGAACGCGCCTGTGCAACTGAATACCACCGATATTCTCTTTTCCGGCCTGACCCCCCTCAACCCGGATGTATCGGTGTTGCAAGGCCGCCCTGGCACTGACCAGCCAGGTTACCGTCGCAAGGAAATCACTCAGCTGCAGACCACCTTCACCCACTTCTTCGATCAGGTGATGGGTGCCGAGCGGCTGACCATGGTAGGGGAAGTCGGCTGGACTCACGTTGGCGGGCTGGAAAGCACGTCCAAGTTGCGTTACGGGCGTGACCCGGTGTTTGGCCCGGGGCCCCTGCCTAACGGCCAATGCGAAACACTCAACACTAGTACCTTGGGCACCTCCAACGCCAACAACGTATCGCGCTACTGCGAAAATGATGGTTACACCACGTCCGACTCTTGGGGTTACCGCGTCCGTGCGATTTGGGACTACAACAACGTCTTTGCCGGGGTGAACCTGCGCCCGAGCGTGGCTTGGTCGCACGACGTCGATGGTTATTCACCTGGCCCTGGCGCCAACTTCGAGGAAGGCCGCAAGGCTGTCAGCCTGGGCCTGGACGCCGAGTACCAGCAAACCTATACGGCGAGCCTGTCGTACACCAACTTCTTCGATGGCAAGTACACCACCGTGGATGACCGTGACTTCGTCGCGCTCAGCTTCGGTGTGAACTTCTAAGCATACAGATCCAGGACGACACGACATGAACAAGACCAGAAGTCTGCTGCAAGCCGGTGTACTGGGCCTGTCCCTGCTGGCGACCAGTGTCATGGCAGCGGTATCCGCTGACCAGGCAGCCAAGTTGGGCAGTACCCTGACCCCGATGGGCGCCGAAAAGGCTGGCAATGCCGATGGCTCGATCGGCCCGTGGGAGCCGCTGTCGAAGACAGCGGGCAGCGTCGACGGCAAGGGTTTCCTGGCCGACCCGTACGGCAGTGAAAAACCGCTGTTCACCATCACCGCGCAAAACGCCGACCAGTACAAGGACAAGCTCTCGCCGGGCCAGTTGGCCATGCTCAAGCGCTACCCGGACACCTTCAAGATCCCGGTGTTCAAGACTCATCGCGGCTCCACGGCACCTGCCGACGTGTTCGCCGCCATCAAGGAAAATGCCACCAAGGCCACCCTGGTCGAAGGCGGCAACGGCCTGAACAACTTCCGTACGGCGGTACCGTTCCCGATCCCGCAAAGCGGCCTGGAAGTGATCTGGAACCACATCACCCGCTACCGGGGTGGCAGCGTCAGTCGCCTGGTGACCCAGGCCACGCCGCAGCAGAACGGCTCTTTCAACCCCGTGTATTTCTCCGACCAGTTCGTCTTCCGCGACAAGATGAAGGACTACGACCCGAACAACCCGGGCAACATCCTGTTCTACTTCAAGCAGGAAGTGACCGCGCCGGCGCGCCTGGCCGGTACCGTGTTGCTGGTGCACGAAACCCTCGACCAGGTGAAAGAGCCGCGCAAGGCCTGGATCTACAACGCCGGCCAACGCCGCGTACGCCAGGCTCCGCAGGTGTCGTACGACGGCCCGGGCACCGCCGCCGATGGTTTGCGCACTTCGGACAACCTGGACATGTTCAACGGTGCGCCAGACCGGTATGACTGGAAGCTGGAAGGCAAGAAGGAGCTGTACATCGCGTCCAATGCCTTCAAGCTTGACGACCCCAAGCTCAAGTACACCGACATCATCAAGGCCGGGCACATCAACCAGGACCTGGCCCGTTACGAGCTGCGTCGGGTCTGGCACGTGGTCGCGACCCTCAAGCCGGGCCAGCGGCACATCTACGCCAAGCGTGACTTCTACATCGACGAAGACACCTGGCAGGCCGCAGTGATCGACCAGTACGACGGCCGTGGCCAGCTGTGGCGTGTTTCCGAGGCCCACGCCCAGCCGTATTACAATGTGGAGGTGCCGTGGTACACCCTGGAAACCATCTACGACCTGCAGTCGGGCCGCTACCTGGCCCTAGGCATGAAGAACGAAGAGAAGCGTGCCTACGACTTCGGCTTCAGCGCCAGCAAGGCTGACTTCCAGCCTGCGGCACTGCGTCAGTCGGGTATTCGCTGACCTGAACGCTTTAAACTTTGTGTGGTCCCCAGAGCGCCCCGGCTTGCCGGGGCGTTTCTATTTTCCTGTTCCGGCCTCTTCGCGGGTAAACCCGCTCCCACAGGTACTGCACCGGACTTGAAACCTGTGCAATCCCTGTGGG
>NZ_JBDJLK010000104.1:0-17326 GCF_039673335.1 Pseudomonas sp. TWI929 | reverse complement strand
CTCAAGCGCCTCCACAGCTACAACGGCTATGAAACACCGGTAGCCATGGAGGAAAAGCTCAAGATAGCGGCATGAACCTTAACCGGTGTCCAAAATTACTTGACCAGTTCAAGCCAGCTCCCACAGGATCAACACAACCTGCGACATCTGTGCAATCCCTGTGGGAGCTGGCTTGCCGGCGATAGGGCCGGTACAGGCTTAGCCGATCAACCCTGCGGCGACAGCGCCGCCAGGTGTGCCGCCATGAGCATGGCGAACTCTTCCACGGTCATTTTCTTGCCATTGAAATCGACCATGCCATCGGCGTAGTGCAAGCTGCTCACCACGTCGTTGCCCTGCACCGTGGCCATGCCGCTCTGCAGCGCCATCATGCCAACCATCTCACCCGCCTGGCTCGACTGCATGGCAATTGCCTGGGCATCGCTCTGCCCATCCAGCAGCGCCTGCAAGGTCGCCAGGTCACCGATCATCGGCTTGGACAGCGACAGCTTGCTCTTCACCTCGGTGACCAGCTGCTTGCTCAACTGATCCGGCGGCAGGTCGAAGCTGGCCGGGGCGGCGAAGCCCATCGACAGGTTGAAGTGGCTTTCGCCATTGGCGGTCTTGAACGACAGGTTTTCCACCGCCACCCTGGGCTTGGCCGCCAACAGCTTCTGCAGGTCGCCCTGGAACCTGGCTTTTTCGGTGTCGTCCATCTGGATTTGCGGCACCGGCTGGCCGGCAGCGGATGCAGCCTCGAACTCCGGCAGGTGCGCCTGGTACCACTTCGACAACGCCTGCAGTGCCGGCGCATTGACCGAGGTGACACTCACCGCCAACTGGGCCTTGCCCACCGCACGGCCATCCCAGGTGATATCCCCGACCTTGTACTCCACACGGCCACCCACGGTGTCCGGGCCATCCAGGGTTTGCCGGGCGTTCTGCTCAATGCCCTTGACCAGCAGCACTTGCTGCTTGGGCCCTAAGGTAACTTTGGTTTCGGCCAATGCCAGGTCGACATTGCCGACATAAATGGTGTCGTGCGCGGTGGCTGCCAGGTTGCCTGCAACCGTCAGGCCTTTGAGCTCGAACGTGGCAGGCGGCTGGTCGTCACGCACCAGCTTCAGCAAGAAACGGTCAGCCGTGCCATGGAACTTCGAAGCCTTGCCTTCCTTGTCACCACTGACTTGCAACTGCATGCCCGAGAAGTCGAGGCTGTTGCCATCCGCTTCATCGAGCTTGACCGGCGCCAGCTGGACCTGGCTGACCACGTTACCGTCGTAACCCAGGCTGGTCTGTGCGCTGACCGGGGCCTGCTCGCCCGCGGCGGCGAACCACGGCGCGAGGGCATCGTCCTTTTGCAGCGTGCTGTTGCTGACCGCCAGCACCGGCATCAGCTTTAGTGCCTTGACCCGAGACCAAGGGAATGGGCCGTGTTCGATCTGGTCGGTCACGCCTACGTCGAAATTCACCACCTCGCCTTCACCCAGGTTGATGTCACGGGCCTTGAGCCGGTACTGGGCAGTGCTGCTGAAGAAATGCTGCTCCAGCGACACCCGCTCGATGCTCATGCTACCACCGGTGCTTACCAGGGCCTTCTTGAGTTCGACGTTGCTGCGGGCCAGGGCGTTGTCCAGCTCTGCAGGTAGCTGCTTGCCGGTGTACCAGGCGCCAACGGTGGTTGCAACGGCAATGGCGATAGCCAGGCCGGAAAGGATGCCAACTGATTTCTTCATGAATTGAACCGAGTGCTGTCCGTAAGGGCTTCGTAGGCGGCCAAGGGCCACGCAGAAAGCGAAGAGTACCACCGCCAGCCGAGCCGAGTGGCTGCCTCGGTCGAGAAATCCCATATTTCGGAAGCATCCGACATCTGGCTGAAAAAGGTTGGCGATTCGTTAATTTTTACGAACACTCAGGTTGATCATAATCGAAAAAAAACGCGCAAAAACCGAATAAACCTCCACTAAAAATCGATAAATATTTCAATTCAGTAACATCCTGTCATGTTTAACTTGACACCCACCTACCCATCGTTTTTTATTTTCACCACTTCGCGCGCCCCCCCGCGCCTCCCGCTGCTCCAACATAAAAGGTGAATAACATGGAGCCCACCCGCTCGCCCTTGCCGCATGCGCAATACACCGTGCCCACCGTTTACGCCCAGCAGCAGGAGCCATGCCAGCATGCAGCATGACCACAGCGCTTCCGGCAACGGCCAACTCCGCAAAACCCTGCGCCTCTGGCACGTGATCATCATCGGCCTGGCCTACCTGACCCCGATGACCGTGTTCGATACCTTCGGCATTGTCAGCGGGATTACCGCCGGCCATGTGCCCAGCGCCTACATCCTGGCGCTGGCCGGGATCCTGTTCACCGCCGTGAGCTACGGCACCTTGGTAAAACGCTTCCCGCAGTCGGGCTCGGCCTATACCTACACCCAACGCGCGATCAACCCGCACGTGGGCTTCCTGGTTGGCTGGTCGTCGCTGCTGGACTACCTGCTGCTGCCGATGGTCAACGCGCTGCTGGCCAAACTCTACCTCTCGGCCATGTTCCCGGAAGTACCGGAATGGATCTGGGTGGCCGGCTTCGTCACCCTGATCAGCCTGATCAACATGCGCAGCGTGAACCTAGTGGCACACTTCAACCTGCTGTTCGTGGGCGTGCAGGTGGCGATCATCGCCGTGTTCATCTACCTGTGCGTGCGCGGCCTGGACCACGGTGAAGGGTTGGGTACTGCCTGGAGCCTGCTGCCATTCGCCGACAGCCAGACCCAGTTCAGCGCCCTGGCAGCCGGTGCGACCATCCTGTGCTTCTCGTTCCTCGGCTTTGACGCGGTCACCTGCCTGTCCGAAGAAACCCGTGACCCGGCCAAGACCATCCCCCGGGCGATCTTCCTTACCGCACTGATCGGCGGCGTGGTGTTCATCACCGTGTCCTACTTCATCCAGGCCTACTTCCCGACCATGGCGCGCTTCCATGACCAGGAAGCGGCATTGCCGGAAATTGCCCTGTACGTCGGCGGCAAGCTGTTCCAGTCGATTTTCATCGCCTGCACCGTGATCAACACCATTGCCTCGGGCCTGGCCTCGCAGACCAGCGTGTCGCGCCTGCTATACGTGATGGGCCGCGACAACGTGATCCCGGCCAGCCTGTTTGCCCGCCTGCACTCGCGCTACAAGACACCTGTGCTGAACATTGCGGTGGTGGGGCTGATTTCGCTGTCGGCAATCTTCTTCGACCTAGTCACCGCCACCTCGATCATCAACTTCGGTGCGCTGGTCGCGTTCAGCTTCGTCAACCTGTCGGTGATCAACCACTGCTACCTGCGCGAAGGCAACCGCAAGGGCCTGGCCAACCAGCTGAAGTACCTGGTACTGCCCACCATCGGCTTCTGCATCATCGTCTCGCTGTGGCTGGACCTGAACGCACATTCGCTGATGTTCGGCGGCATCTGGGCTGCGCTCGGCCTGATCTACCTGGCCTGGCTGACCAAAGCCTTCCGGGCGGCACCGCCGAACTACGTTGCCGAATGACCCACGCTGCCGACAACGCCCGCGCCTGATCGCGGGCGTTGTACTTGATCGAAAAGGAAAGCCCTCATGCCGCCGCGTCGCCTCTCCATCCAGTGGAAGATCACCCTGCTCGCCGGCCTGTGCCTGCTGGCCATCGTCGCCCTGCTCGTCGCCACTTCGCTGACCCAGGCCCGGCGCAGCGCGGCGCTGGTCAACCAGGCCAACACCGAAATGCTCGACAGCAGCGCACGCCTGCGCCTGCAGGCCCACGCCGAAACCCAGGCCATGCGCATTCAGCGCTACTTCATGGACGCCTACCAGTACGGCAATGGCTTTGCCCGCCTGGTGCAAGTGCTGAAGGCCCGTGGTGGCAGCGACCTGCGCGCCGAGCTGACACGCCAGGCCCATGCCAGCCTGGCCGCCAACCCGGATGTGATCGGCCTGTACCTGGTGTTCCAGCCCGACGCCCTGGACCCGGACAACCAACACATTGGCCAGGAAGCCGCAGGCAGCAATGAACGCGGGCGTTTCTCGTTGTACTGGTCGCAACCACGCCCCGGCACCCTGGAACTTGAAGCCATGCCGGAATCGATGCTTGGCGATACCAGCATTGGCAGCAACGGCGCGGCGAAGAACCGCTGGCTGACCTGCCCACAAGACACCGCTAGAACCTGCATGCTCGAACCGTACCTCGACGAGGTGAATGGCCGCCAGGTGCTGATGACCAGCATCGCCCTGCCGCTGCTGGAGCATGGCAAGGTGGTCGGCGTGGTTGGCCTGGATATCGGCTTGGCCAACCTGCAGCAACTAAGCCTGGACGGCCGCCGCGAGCTGTTCGATGGCCAGGGCCAGGTCAGTATCGCCAGCGCGACCGGCCTGCTGGCCGGCAATAGCCGCGACGACAGCAAACTCGGCATGCCCATGGACAAGGCGGTAGCCGACGGCCTGCTGCGCGTGGCCCACCCCTTCACGCCAATCCCGGACGCCGCCCCTTGGCAGGTGTTGCTGGAACTGCCGGAAAGCGTGCTACAGGCACCCGCCGTCGCCCTCAACCAGCGCCTGGATGCGCACAACCAAAGCGCCAACCTCACCAGCCTGCTGGTTGGCCTGGCCACTGCCGTGGTCGGCTTGCTGCTGGTGTGGCTGACCGCACGCGGCGTCACCCGGCCAATCCTGGCGGTGGCCGCGCGGCTAAAGGACATCGCCAGCGGCGAAGGCGACCTTACCCGCCGCCTGGACTATTCCCGCCAAGACGAACTGGGTCAGCTCACCGGCTGGTTCAACCGCTTCCTCGACAAGCTGCAGCCGGTCATCGCCCAGGTCAAAGGCTCGCTGCAGGAAGCCCGCGGCACTGCCGACCAGTCGGCCGCCATCGCCAGCCAGACCAGCAACGGCATGCAGCAGCAACACCGTGAAATCGAGCAGGTGGCCACTGCCGCCAACGAAATGAGCGCCACCGCCCTGGATGTCGCGCATAACGCCTCGCAGGCGGCCCAGGCGGCACGCGCTGCCGACCAGGCCAGCCAGGAAGGCCTGCAATTGATCGACAGCACTCGCCAGGGCATCGACCGCCTGGCCACCGACATGAACACCGCCATGGACGAGGCACGAGCACTGGAAGACCGTAGCGGCAAGATCGGCTCGGTGCTGGAGGTGATTCGCACCATCGCCGAGCAAACCAACCTGCTGGCGCTGAATGCGGCCATCGAAGCGGCTCGCGCCGGCGAAGCCGGGCGTGGTTTTGCCGTGGTCGCCGATGAAGTGCGCGGCCTGGCCCAGCGCACCCAGGTGTCGGTGGAGGAAATTCGCCAGGTCATCGAAGGCCTGCAGCAAGGCACCCAGGATGTGGTCGGTGCCATGCACGAAGGCCAGCGCCAGGCCCAGCACAGCGCCGCGCGCATGGAACAGGCGCTACCAGCACTGCAGCGCATTGGCGAAGCGGTGGCAGTGATCAGCGACATGAACCTGCAGATTGCCTCGGCGGCCGAAGAGCAGAGCGCGGTGGCCGAAGAAGTGAACCGCAACGTGGCCGGTATACGCGATGTAACCGAATCGCTGGCTGGCCAGGCCGATGAGTCGGCCCGCATCAGCCAGGCCTTGAACCGGCTGGCCAACCAGCAACAGGCGCTGATGGAGCAATTCCGCGTCTAGCCTGTAAGGGCCTCTTCGCGGGTAAACCCGCTCCCACAAGGATTTGCACCGATCTTGAAGACGACGCCAGACCTTGTGGGAGCGGGTTTACCCGCGAAGAGGCCCTCCCAGGCCCTACAGCACTATCGATTTTACCGAGCACATTTATGCAAACCCCAACCCGATCCTCCTTCTTCGACATCACCAGCGAGCAAGGCCTGTTACGCACCTCGATCGCTGCCACCCTGTTCATCGCCATCATCGGCATTGCCTTCGGCCTGGCCTCTGGCTCGTTCTCCATCGTGTTCGACGGTGTCTACTCGCTGGTAGACGCCAGCATGAGCGGGCTGTCACTGGTAGTGGTCAAGCTGATCACCTCGCACACCACCAGCGTGCAGATGTCACGCAAGCTGCGTGAGCGCTTCACCATGGGCTTCTGGCACCTGGAGCCAATGGTACTGGCGCTCAACGGTATCCTGCTGAGTGGCGTAGCCATCTATGCGCTGATCAACGCCGTCAGCAGCCTGCTGCAAGGCGGGCGCCACCTGGAGTTCGGCATCGCCATGGTTTATGCGGTGCTGACCGTGATCACCTGCGTGACCATCGCCGTGGTCGAGGCCCGCGCCAACCGCAAGCTGAAGTCAGACTTCGTGCGCATGGACGTCAAGGGCTGGGTGATGTCGGCCAGCATTACCGCCGCGCTGCTGATCGCCTTCTGCTTTGGTTACGCAGTGCAGGGCACGTCGCTTGAGTGGGTGTCACCGTACATCGACCCGGCGGTACTGGCACTGGTGTGCCTGGTGATCGTGCCGTTGCCGATGTCGGTGGTGCGCCAGGCGCTGTCGGAAATCTTCCTGGTCACCCCCGGTGACCTCAAGCAGCACGTGGATGAAGTGGCCAAGGCCTTTGTCGCCCGCCACGGGCTGCAGTCGTACCGCGCCTATGTGGCCAAGGTCGGGCGCTCGCGGGAAATCGAGCTGTATTTCATCGTACCGCCAGGAATGGGGGCGAAGACCATCGATGAGTGGGACGCGCTACGCAACGAGGTGGGCGATGCAGTTGGGGGTGAAGGGCCGGACCGCTGGATTACAGTGGTTTTTACCGGGGATAAAGAATGGGCAGAATAGATCGCCAGTGTCGTTAAAGCCTGCAAAGCGTCGACATGAAAGTAGTTCAAAGCCCAAGCCCGGGCTTTTACGGCAGGCCTGCTTACTTCATTTCGCGCCTGAAGGACGAACGGGCAGCACAGGCGTGCGAGCGATTTACGAACGGCTTCACTATCAAACTGGCTACAGAGGATGAAGAATGAAGGAACATACCTATAGCGTTACTGTGAAATGGGTCGGCAATACCGGTAAAGGAACGACCCATTACACGTCCTACCAGCGCGATTTCGATTTAGAAGCCGATAGTAAAAGTACCATTGCCGGCTCTGCAGACCCTGCATTTCGCGGCGACTCCTCGCGCTGGAACCCAGAGGATCTTCTGGTCGCCTCGCTCTCGGCCTGCCATAAGCTGTGGTACTTGCACCTGTGTGCCGTTAATGATGTGAACGTACTGGAGTATGTCGACCACCCGCTGGGTCGCATGTCTGAGGGCGATAATCAGCGCAAGGGACATTTCACGCAGGTAGCTTTGCGCCCACGAATCGTCGTCGCAAGCGGGTCGGATATCGACCTTGCCATGCGCCTGCACGAACAGGCCCATCATGAATGCTTCATTGCCAACTCGGTAAATTTCCCAGTGGTGTGTGAAGCTGTTGTGGAGCATCAGCGGTGAATCACCTTCGTGTATGACACACACTGCTAACACTGCCGTTCTTAGGCCTGTAGAGAACTTTCACCGCCAAGTACAAGCATCGAGTGTGGTCGGGGCCATGGCTTGAGTCGGCACGCATCAGCCAAGCCTTGAACCGGCTGGCCAACCAGCAACAGGCGCTGATGGAGCAATTCCGTGTCTAACCTGTGAAGGCCAATGCGCCCCTATCGCCGGCAAGCCAGCTCCCACAGGTACAGCGTAGGGCTTGGCCTTGATGCAATCCTGCGGGAGCTTGCTGGCGATGAGGCCTTTACAGGAAATGGAAACGAAAAAGCCCGCGACCGTTGCCGGTAGCGGGCTTTGACGTACTGCGTATGGTGGGTCGTGTAGGATTCGAACCTACGACCAATTGGTTAAAAGCCAACTGCTCTACCAACTGAGCTAACGACCCGTTGGATGGCGCGTATAATACTGATTTCTAACGGGAAATCAACACTCCATCAAACTTTTTTTGCTAAAAATACCGCGTCGGGTCTTCGACACCGGCGGCCTTGAAGCCGTCGGCACGCAGGCGGCAGCTGTCGCATTTGCCACAGGCGCGGCCATCATCGTCGGCCTGGTAGCAGGAAACGGTCAGGCTGTAATCCACGCCACGGGCCATGCCGGCCTGCACGATCTGCGCCTTGCTCATGTTCTGCAGCGGTGCCTGGATGCGGAAGCCTTGCCCTTCGACACCAGCCTTGGTTGCCAGGTTGGCCATGCGCTCAAAGGCTTCGACAAACTCAGGGCGGCAGTCCGGGTAACCGGAATAGTCCACGGCATTGACACCGATGAAGATGTCGCGCGCCTCCAGTACTTCCGCCCACCCCAGGGCCAGCGACAGGAACACGGTGTTGCGCGCCGGCACATAGGTGACCGGGATACCTTCGCCCGGGGCTTCCGGCACATCGATGCTGCTGTCGGTCAAGGCCGAGCCGCCGATGCCGTCGAGGTTCAGGCCAATCACCTTGTGCTCCACCACCCCGAGGTCGCGGGCCACGCGGGCGGCAGCGTTCAGCTCGGCGCGGTGGCGCTGGCCATAATCGAAACTCATGGTGTAGCAGCTGTAGCCTTCGGCCTTGGCCATGGCAACCACCGTGGCCGAGTCCAGGCCACCGGACAACAGGATTACAGCTCGTTTATCGGTCATGTGTGCTTGCTCCTCAATCAACGTCCGGGTTCGTCGTTCCACAGCAGCTTGTGCAACTGCAGCTGGAAACGTACGGGCAGGTTGTCGGCAACGATCCAGTCTGCCAGGTCGCTGGCGCTCACCTGGTGATGGCTGGGCGAGAACAACACCTCACCAGCGCGCTCGGCCAGGTTGTACTGGATCAGCTTGGAGACCGCCCAGTCGTAGTCCTCACGGGAACAGATGACGAACTTGACCTGGTCGTTGCGGGTCAGCAGCTCGATGTTCTCGTAGCGGTTACGGTGCGACTCTTCGGAGCCTGGGGTCTTCAGGTCGACCACTCGGCTGACGCGGGTATCGGTGCCGGCAATATCCAGCGCGCCGCTGGTTTCCAGCGACACTTCATAGCCGGCATCACACAGGCGCTGCAGCAACGGCAAGGCGTTGGGCTGGGCCAATGGCTCGCCACCGGTGACGCAGACGTAGCGCGGTTTGAAACCGGCGACCTGCTCAAGGATCGAATCGAGGGTGCGAATAGTACCGCCAGTGAAGGCATAGGCACTGTCGCAGTACTGACAGCGCAGGGGGCAACCGGTGAGGCGCACGAATACCGTGGGCAACCCAGCCGTTCGCGTTTCACCCTGCAAAGAGTAAAAGACTTCGGTGATACGTAATGTGTCTTGCATGCTCGCCACGGGCGTGACAGCTAAACAGGCTGCCCGCCTCCGTCAGGCACTGTCGCGGACTCGACATAGC
This sequence comes from Pseudomonas sp. TWI929, assembly GCF_039673335.1. NCBI lineage: Bacteria > Pseudomonadati > Pseudomonadota > Gammaproteobacteria > Pseudomonadales > Pseudomonadaceae > Pseudomonas > Pseudomonas sp. TWI929. The sequence goes on along the minus strand of NZ_JBDJLK010000104.1, from coordinate 8,020 downwards.
GTTATCCGCAGCAGCGTGTTTACGAAAAAAGGGCAATGATTCTAACGAAAAAACCCGCGACTGGCGCGGGTTTCTTTTGAACGGTGCTGCTTAGAGCTTCTGCAGGTCTCGCTGGGCCAGTTGCGCGGCAGAGGTGCCGGGGTACTGGGTGATAACCTGCTGCAGGATGCCCTTGACCTTGTCGGTGTGGCCCATGCGGCGCTCGACGTCGGCCAGCTTGTACAGCGAATCTGGCACCTTGCTGTGCTTCGGATACTTCTGGCTGACCTGGGCGAAGGCTTGGCTGGCAGCCGGCAAGTCGCCTTTGGCCAGGTTCACCTCACCCAACCAGTACTGGGCGTTGCCGGCGTACTGGCTGTTTGGGTACTTGCGCAGGAAGGCGTTGAACGCCTGGCTGGCCTTGTCGAAGTCCTTCTGCTTGATCAGGTCGAAAGCAGCATCGTAGTAGAGCTTTTCTTTCGCCGGATCACCGGGCTCGCTATTGGCGGCCGGTTGTTGCGCAGCAGCACCTGCTGCTGCATCGGGGGCGGCATTGGATGCACCACCACCGGAGGAATTGTCAGGGGTCGCGGCAGGCGCGGCGCCACTGTTGATGCGACGGTCCAGGTCCTGGTATCGCTCCAGGTTTTCCTGCTTCATGCGCGACACATCGTTCTGCAGCTCTTCGATGATGCCCTGCTGGCGGGAAAGCTGGTCCTGCATCTGTTGCAGCTGCATGAACAGCTGGCCCTGTGCAGAGGCAGGGGTCGAAGCCCCTGCCCCGGCATAGGCGCCGCTCGTGCCATAACCCGAAGGCGGATAACTGCCTGCGTTGTCATCTACTACAGGGACCTCAGCCCAGGCCGCGAGCGGCAGGCTGAGTGCGAGGACGGTTACTACACGGCGGCACATACGCATAAGAACTTACTTACGCAGTTCTACGCGACGGTTCTGAGCCCAGGACTGCTCGTCGTTGCCGGTGGCAACTGGACGCTCTTCGCCGTAGGAAACCAGTTCCAGCTGAGCAGGGGAAACGCCCTGCAGAACCAGGTAGCGCTGAACGGCTTTCGCACGACGCTCACCCAGAGCCATGTTGTACTCGCGGGTGCCGCGCTCGTCGGTGTTGCCTTCCAGGACAACGCGGTTGCCGTTGGACTTCAGGTCCTTGGCGTGAACGTCCAGAGCGCGCATGGCTTCTGGCTTCAGGTCCGAGCTGTCGTATTCGAAGTAGAAGGTGGTGATTGCGCGCAGGGCAGCTTCTTCGCTCAGGGAGCCGTCAACAGCGCCAGTGTTGGCACCGTAGCCAGCGTTCGGGTCTACAGCAGCGCCTTCGCCTGCGTTATCACCGCCCTTCGAGGAGCAACCTACAGCTACGGCCATGGCCAGAGCCAGCGCAGCAAATTTACCAAACTTCAGCATTTCCATCGTGAAACTCCTAATGAAACCCCAGTGTGTTAAGCAAAACGTATTACGCCGCGATCAGTTCAGGTAGGGGGACCAGGACGGTTCTCTGACTTCGCCTTGAGCGGTAGGAAGTGGGAGCCTCACGCGGCCATTAAGCGACACGAGCATCAAGACTCCCCGGCCCTGCTGGCGGGTGGCGTAGATTAGCATGGTGCCGTTAGGCGCGACAGTGGGAGACTCATCAAGACTTGTTTCAGACAGAATCTTTACACTTCCGCGCTGCAAATCCTGGGCCGCAACTTTGAAGTTGGTAAAGCCCTGTTGGCGATGAATCATTACCAGCGTCTTTTCGTCCGCCGACAGTTTTGGGTTGGCGTTGTAGTTACCTACAAAGGTCACACGCTCAGCACCACCACCACTGACCGACTGCTTGTAGATTTGCGGCTTGCCGCCACGGTCGGAAGTGAAGTAAAGGGTGTTGCCATCTTTACCCCAGAACGGCTCGGTATTGATACCTGGGCCTGCGGTTACACGGCTGATCTGGCGCGAAGCCACGTTCATCACGTAGATGTCCGGGTTGCCATCTTTCGACAACACGAACGCCAGGCGCGAACCGTCCGGCGACCAGGCTGGCGCGCCGTTCAGGCCTTCGAAGTTGGTAACTTGCTCGCGGCGACCGGTATCGATGTTCTGCACGAAGATGCGCGGGCGTTTCTGCTCGAACGAAACATAGGCGATACGCTTGCCATCCGGCGCAAAGCGCGGCGACAGGATCGGCTCACGCGATTGCAGCAGGGTGACCGCACGCGCACCGTCGTAGTCCGAACGCTGCAGGGTGTAGCGGGTGTTGTTGGTGGAGAAACGCTCGGCCGTCACGTACAGCATGCGGGTGGAGAACGCACCCTTGATGCCGGTGAGCTTCTCGAACGACTGGTCGGCAATGTAGTGCGCCATGTCGCGCAGCTGGTCAGTGCTGCCCGCCACGCTACCGGTCAGCACTTGCTGCTCGGTGGCGACGTTGAACAGTGCGTACTGCACCTGCAGGCGACCGCCCGACGGCACGATGCTACCGACCATCACGTACTGGGCACCCAGCGCTTTCCAGTCACGGAAGATCACTTCGCTGGCCTGCGACGGCTGGCTGATCATGTTCTGCCGCGGAATCGGCGAATAGTAGCCAGAGTTGCGCAGGTCGTTGCCGATGATGTCGGCAATGTCTTCGGGCAGCACGCTGCCCCCCTGTAGACCGAACGGCACTACCGCGATGGGTGTTGCCCGGTCGCTGCCGCTGGTGACCAGGATGTTCTTTTCCTCTGCCACGGCCATGCCTGCCACGCAGCACAGCATGACCAGCAGTCCTCTCAGACGTTTAATCACAACGCTAGATCCTCAGGTGTAAATGTCATCTTGAACGAACGATATTGGTTGAAATCGCTCGGCTTCATACCCTGCATCTCGGTCAAACGACCAATGTTCTTCACCGCAGCCACCGCCGAACTGTCATACGGGCCGTCACCACTGGAACGGGCCACGCTGACACTGGTGATGGTACCGTCCGGCAACATGTTGATCTGCAGGACCACCGTCATGCCCTTGCGCGCGGAAGGCGGACGCGCCCAGCCCTCGGCCGCGCGCATGCGGATCAGGTCGTCGAAATCACCGGCCACCTGGTCACCCTGCTCGTCGGCCAGCGCCTGCTGCCGTTCGGTGGTGTCGGACAACAGCTCGGCCAGGGCCTGGGCTTTCTTGTCTTCCGCCGCCTTGCGGGCCGCTTCCTGTGCCTTCTTCTTCTGGGCGTCTGCAGCGGCCTTTTTCTTGGCCTCTTCAGCTGCCTTCTTCTTCGCTTCCTCGGCCACCTCTTTCTTCTTGGCGTCCTCGGCAGCTTTCTTCTTGGCCTCTTCGGCTGCCTTTTTCTTGGCATCCTCGGCGGCTTGCTTCTTCGCCTCTTCAGCGGCCTCTTTCTTGGCCTCTTCTTCGGCTTTTTTCTTGGCTTCTTCCTCGGCCTTCTTCTTGGCGATATCGGCCTGCTGCTTCTCGGCGGCCTTCTTCGCCTCTTCGGCCTTCTTGGCTTCTGCGGCTTTCTTGGCCTCTGTAGCCTTGGCGGCTTCGGCGGCGGCTTCGGCTTTTTTCGCTTCGGCGGCCTCGCGGGCCTCTTCGGCCTTTTGAGCAGCGTCGGCCTTCTTTTGTTCCGCAGCCTTCACGGCCTCCTGCTCGACCTTCTTCTGCTCCAGCTGCTCGACCTCGGTCTGGCGCGAAGCGGTTTTCTTCGCTTCCCCGGCAATCTTCTGATTGGTCTGGGTGGTCGCCTGGCTCTTGGACTTGAGCTGGTACAGGGTAGCCTGAACGATCGGCTTGGATGGCGGCAGCTCTGGCGTCATGGCAAAACTGACGAACAGCAAGGCAAACACCAGCACATGCAGGCCGATGGCCCAGACACTGGGCCAGAAGTAGCTTTCCGAGGCGGATGGCTCTCGCTGTTGCATCAGGGCGCCTCGGTAATCAGGCCAACGTTACCGACACCGGCCTTCTGCAACCCGCCCATGGCGCCCATGACGGCGCCGTAGTCGACAGCCTTGTCGCCACGAATGAACACCTGGGTCTGCTTGCCCTGGTCACGGCCGGCGGCAATGATCTTGGTCACTGCGCTGGTCATTTCCGGCAAGGTCATGGCCTTGTCCATCTGCTTGTCGGTATCGACTTCGCTGCCGAGGTTCCAGTAGTAGGTCTTGTCGGCCTTGATGGAGATGGTGAGGATCTGGACGTTGTTGTCCTGCGGCAAGGCTTCGCTGGAAACCTTGGGCAGGTCGACCTTGACGCCCTGGTTGAGCATGGGCGCCGTCACCATGAAGATGACCAGCAGCACCAGCATCACGTCGATGTAGGGCACCACGTTCATCTCGGCGACGGGCTTGCGTTTGTGGCGAACTCGGGCCATGGGCTTCTACCTGATTACTCTTCGCTGGTGTGCACTTTGCGGTGCAGGATCGCCTGGAACTCGTCGGCGAAGGTGTAGTAACGGCCGATCAGCACTTCGCTGCGCGCAGCGAAACGGTTGTAGGCGATTACTGCCGGGATTGCCGCGAACAGGCCAATGGCAGTGGCGATCAGCGCTTCGGCGATACCCGGGGCGACGGTGGCCAGGGTGGCCTGCTGGGCACTGGCCAGGCCGCGGAAGGAGTTCATGATGCCCCATACGGTACCGAACAGGCCGATGTACGGGCTGGTGGAGCCGACGGTGGCCAGGAACGGCAGGCTCTGCTCGAGTTTTTCTTCCTCGCGCGAGATGGCAACGCGCATGGCACGGCCAACGCCTTCCATGACCGCGTCCGGGTCTACACCCGGTTGCTGGCGCAGGCGCGAGAACTCCTTGAAGCCAGCACGGAACACCTGCTCCACGCCGGAGTCCGGGTCTGGGTTGCTGCCTGCCTGGCGATACAGCTTGGACAGGTCGATACCCGACCAGAAGCGCTCCTCAAAGGCATCCAGCGCACGGCGACCGGCGCGCAGCATGGTGCTGCGCTGGAAGATCATGATCCATGAGGTGACCGAGGCGGCCACCAGGGTCAGCATTACCAGCTGTACCACCACGCTGGCATTGCTGACCAGACTCCACATGGAGGTATGGTCGACGACGTTAGCTTCCACGCTTATTCTCCTGCGTTCGATTGATTACCCGAGCCGTCCGCCGCAAAGGCGTCGCGCAGCTGGGGGGGTATGGCTCGGGGTTTGAAAGTGTCGGCGCGCACGGCGGCCACCAGGAACTGCCCTTCGCAGAGCAGCGTTTCATCCTTTTCTCGCCAGACCTGCTGTACGAAACGCAGGCTGGCGCGATTGAGTTCAAGTACTTGCGCGGTGACCCGCAGCGCGTCGTCCAGCCGCGCCGGCGCGTGGTAGCGCGCTTCGCTGGAATGGACCACGAACAGCAGGTTGTCTTCGGCCAGCTGCGACTGGGAAAAGCCCAAGTGCCGCAGGCGTTCGGTACGCGCGCGCTCCATGAATTTCAGGTAGTTGACGTAATACACCACGCCGCCCGCATCGGTGTCTTCGTAATAGACGCGACAACGGTGTGCGAACGGTTCGAGCTGATTTTGCGCGCGCATACTCTAGTGCTTACTCCTCAGCTTGCCAATCCGCTGTGGCAACTGTTTTTTCTTCATTAATGTCTTATTGCCAGCGCACCCTTGGCATGCCAGCGGTAGGACCACGAAAAGTCGTTTTTGATCTGTCATTCATCGCCTGGCTCGGAAAAATCACCACCCTCCCCCAGGCGCCCGGGAATATTCAGGCCAAAGTGCAGGTATGCGTGCCGGGTGACCACGCGGCCGCGCGGCGTACGCATGATGTAGCCCTGCTGAATCAGGTACGGTTCAAGCACGTCCTCGATGGTGTGGCGCTCTTCGCTGATGGCCGCAGCCAGGTTATCCACGCCCACCGGCCCACCATCGAACTTCTCGATCATGGTCAGCAGCAGGCGGCGGTCGGAATGGTCGAAACCGCGCTCATCGACGTCCAGCAGGTTCAGCGCCATATCGGCCACGGCCTTGGTGATCTGGCCCTTGCCGCGCACCTCGGCGTAGTCACGCACACGGCGCAGCAGGCGGTTGGCGATACGCGGGGTGCCACGGGCACGGCGGGCGATCTCGTAGGCGCCCTGATCTTCGATGGTCAGGCCGAGGATGTTGGCCGAACGGCTGACGATGGTGGCAAGGTCCTTGTCGCTGTAGAACTCCAGGCGCTGGACGATACCAAAGCGGTCACGCAGCGGGTTGGTCAGCATGCCAGCACGGGTAGTGGCACCGACCAGGGTGAACGGTGGCAGGTCGAGCTTGATCGAACGGGCCGCCGGCCCTTCGCCGATCATGATGTCGAGCTGGAAGTCCTCCATGGCCGGGTACAGCACCTCTTCGACGACCGGTGACAGCCGATGGATCTCGTCGATGAACAGCACGTCGTGCGGTTCGAGGTTGGTCAGCATGGCTGCCAGGTCGCCCGGGCGCTCCAGAATCGGCCCCGAGGTACTCTTCACCGACACACCCATTTCATGGGCGATGATGTTGGCAAGGGTGGTCTTGCCCAACCCGGGCGGGCCGAAAATAAGTGTGTGATCGAGCGACTCGCTGCGCCCGCGCGCCGCCTGGATGAACAACGACATTTGTTCGCGCACTACGGGCTGCCCGATGTATTCCTCAAGGCTCAGGGGGCGGATCGCACGGTCCTGGACCTCTTCACGGTCACGTCCATTGGCGGCAATCAGGCGGTCGGCTTCGATCACTTGGTAATCATCCCTTTCAGGCTGCGGCGGATCAGCTCTTCACTGCTCAGGCCGGCCTTGTCCTTGATCGCGGCGATTGCCTTGCTGGCTTCCTGCGGTTTGTAGCCCAGCGAGACCAGGGCGCTGACCGCATCGGCCTCGGCGCTGGACTCGCTGGCGACCGGCAACGGCCCATCGGACACCAGGGTGAACATGGCCGGGGAGGTTTCCCAGGCCTTGAAGCGGTCCTTGAGCTCGACCAGCAGGCGTTCGGCGGTTTTCTTGCCGACACCGGGCACGCGCACCAGGGCCGAAGTGTCCTGAGCCTGCACGCAGCGCACCAGTTCGTCCACTTCCAGCCCGGACATCAATGCCAGCGCCAGCTTGGGGCCCACGCCGTTGAGGCGGATGAGCTCGCGGAACAGCTCGCGCTCGCGCTTCTCGGCAAAACCGTAGAGCAAGTGGGCGTCTTCGCGCACTACCAGGTGGGTATGCACGGTGACGGTTTCGCCCACCTTGGGCAGACGGTACAGCGTGGTCATGGGAACTTCCAGTTCGTAACCCACGCCGTTGACGTCGATAATCAGGTGCGGCGGCTGTTTTTCCGCCAGGGTGCCGCGCAAACGTCCAATCACGTTCCGATCCTTCCTCTCGGGGAGCCGATCAAAGACCGCTCAACCCTATCAGCAAATGCAACGGGTGGGCGTTCCACCCGGACAAAATGTGTATCAGCGCATGAAGCGCCTACAGACGCAAGCGCCCGCCGCGACGCCGCGCCGTGGCCAGGCCATGCGGCACCAGGCTGGAGCGGGTATGGGCGTGGCACAGGGCGATGGCCAGGGCGTCGGAGGCATCGATCTGCGGTTTTTGCGTCAGTTTCAACAGGTGCATGACCATCATCATCACCTGCTCCTTGTTGGCGCCACCGGTACCGGCCACGGCCTGCTTGACCTGGGTGGCGCTGTATTCGGCAATTTCCAGGCCGGCTTCGGCAGCAGCGACGATGGCCGCGCCACGGGCCTGGCCGAGCTTGAGCGCCGAATCGGCGTTGCGGGCCATGAACACCCGCTCGATGCCCATGGTCACCGGGCCGTGCTGGGCGATGATTTCACTGACACCACGAAAAACGATCTGCAGCCGCTCGTGCAGCTCACCGCTGCCGGTGCGGATGCAGCCCGACGCCACGTACTCGCAACCACGGGCGGTCTGGCGGACCACGCCATAGCCGGTGATGCGCGAACCGGGGTCGATACCAAGAATCAGAGTCATAGTGCCTGTCGTACGAAACTCATGTTTTACCACCATTGGGGCCGCTGCGCGGCCCATCGCCGGCAAGCCAGCTCCCACAGGTACAGTGCAAGGCCTGATGGTTGCACTGTACCTGTG
>NZ_JBDJLK010000103.1:0-17424 GCF_039673335.1 Pseudomonas sp. TWI929 | reverse complement strand
GGCAGCCATGAAACCTGCAGACTGCTCATGGCGGGTCAGTACCAGCTTGATCTTCGACTTGCGCAGGGATTCGAGCAGGTCGAGGTTTTCCTCACCAGGAATGCCGAACACGTATTCGACACCTTCGTTTTCCAGGCATTGCACAACGACATCGGCGGCCTTGGCCATTTTTCTTGTAACCTCAAATTCAGAGTACTAGGCGCAGCAGAACCCGCGGGACCGCAAGCGGCCCCGTGGGTGGTCTTCGGGTACAGGTGGGCTATCAGGCCAGTTGGTACGTGGTTTTAACGCGAGTGAAAAATTGGCGAGCATGAGTACCTTGCTCGCGCGAGCCTAGGCTCGAAGCGCCATTCCCACCAAACGGGACGTGGTAGTCCACACCAGCGGTTGGCAGGTTTACCATGACCATGCCTGCCGAGCTGTTACGCTTGAAGTGCTCCGCATAACGCAGCGAAGTGGTCACAATCCCGGCGGAAAGGCCAAACTGGGTATCTTCAGCGGCGGCAAATGCCTCCTCATAATCGCGGACCTTCAGCACGCTCAGTACTGGGCCGAAAATCTCTTCGCGATAAATGCGCATTTCGGGAGTCACTTCGGTGAATAGTGCAGGCGTGAAGAGATAAGCACCCGCCTCATTCTCGATGCGCTCGCCACCACAGACCAACTTGGCACCCTGCTCACAGCCGCTAGCTACGTAAGACAGGTTCTGCTCCAGTTGGCGACCATCCACGACTGGACCGATGTCGGTGGAGGGTTGCAATGCGTCCCCTACTTTCAGAGCACGGGCACGCTCGGCCAGGCGTGCCACAAACGCATCGTGAATGCCCTCAGTAACGATGACGCGAGAGCTGGCAGTGCAACGCTGGCCGGTACTGAAGAACGAGCCATTCAGCGCGACGTCCACGGCCTGCTCCAGGTCCGCGTCATCCAGCACGATCAATGGGTTCTTGCCACCCATTTCCAACTGGACCTTCTTCATACCTTCAGCAGCGAGTTTGGCGATTTGGCGCCCGGTGTTTTCCGAACCGGTAAAGCTGATGCCGTCAATCTCTGGCGAACGGATGATGGTATCGCCTACGCTGCGGCCAGGCCCGATCAGCATGTTGAACACGCCAGCTGGCAGACCGGAACGGCTGATGATTTCGGCCAGGGCCCAGGCCGAAGATGGAACCAGCTCAGCGGGTTTGAACACCACGCAGTTGCCGAAGCACAGTGCCGGCGCGATCTTCCATGCCGGAATGGCAATCGGGAAGTTCCACGGAGCGATGATGCCAATCACACCCAGAGGCTGAGTGAACACATCAATGCCGACGTCCTGACGCACCGACTGGTATTTTTCACCCTCGGCACGCAGGGCTTCCTGAGCGTAGAACTTAAACGAGCGACCAGCGCGGTCAACTTCGCCAAGTGCTTCACGAACGATCTTGCCCTCTTCGCGGGCCAGCAGAGCAGCAAGTTCTTCACGGCGAGCGAGAATTTCGGTGCCGATAAAGTCCAGCGCATCCGCACGTTGCTGAGGGTTGCTGCGAGCCCATGCTGGCTGAGCGCGGCGTGCAGCAGCGATGGCCTGTTCGGTCAGGTGCTGGTCAGCGCGCTCAAAGCGCTCTACCACTTCACCTGGATTGGATGGGTTGCGGTTTTCGAGAATGTCAGCGCCGCTACCCAGGGCAACGAAAGCGCCGTCAACGAAGCTGCTTTTAGTGGCGATGGTCATGCGGTACGGATCCTTTTCTCAGTGGTGTGACGGGCAACGAAATCAGTAATGTTGTCGACGGCGCGATCCATCAGCTGCTGCATGGCATCCTCACTGCTCCAGGCAATGTGCGGGTTGAGGATGAAATCATCGCGGTCAATCAGCTGGAAAAGCGGGTTGCTTGGGTGCAGCGGTTCAACTTCAACCACATCCAAGGCGACTCCACCCAAACGGCCATTTTGCAATGCGTCGATCAAAGCGGCTTCGTTGACGATGCCACCGCGCCCGGTGTTGATGACCAGAGCATCAGGCTTCATCAACGCGAGTTTGTCAGCGTCGATCAAGTTATAGGTTTCAGGCGTCAATGGCGCATTGATCGACAGGACATCACAGCTTCTGAGTAGGCTTTCCAGCGAGCGATTCTCAAGCCCAGGACGTTTGCCGCCTCGGTCTTCAAACAACACTTCCATACCAAAAGCACGCGCCAGTTCGGCCAGGCGGATGGCAATAGGACCACTGCCAATGATCGCCATCTGTTTGCCCCGCACATCACGGATGCGGTGGTCGAAATAGATGTTTTTGTACTCGGCCTGCCCTGAATGCACTTTACGCATAAGCCGGCTGAAAGCCGCCGGGCGACGGAACAGTTCGAGCATCATCGCCATGCTGTGTTCGGCAACCGTGTTCGCGGCATACCCAGGGACGCTGGACACCTCGATGCCGTGAGCATCGCAGTAATCGACGTCGACAATGTCGCGGCCAGTCAATGCCAACGAAATCATCTTCAGTTTCGGCAATTGACGCAGGTGCTCTTCACGCAGCGGCACGCTGCAAGTCAGTGCGACCGTGGCATCCTTCAGGTGCTCGAGCACCTGGTCAGCATGGGTGTATGCAAACTGCTCCCAAGTATGTTCGCAGTCAGGGCGCTTCAGACGCGTCGAGGCCGCAAGCCCCTCGTCGTCGAGGAAAACAATGTGTTCGCTCATAATCCTGATACTTATTTTTTCTGGGCGGGAACGTAGCCGGCCGGTGCCATGGCAACCAGTTGGCGAGTGATGAAGCCGGCGTTCTGATCGTGGTCTTCAAGGGATTCCTTTCGCACCAGAGCGTCGCGCACCATATGCGCACCGAAGAAGCGGAACGGCTCCGGCGGCAGCAGTTTCATCTTCTGGTTGACCAAGCCACAGTTGGCCCACTCATCGTTTGCGTGGGTAGCCAGAGACTTGATGATGCGGCTGGCAAAGACCGTGGTAGCCACACCGTTGCCAGAGAAGCCAATGCCGTAGCTGACGGTCTGGTGATGATCGAGGTAGCCGAAGTTCGGTAAGCCTTTCATGGCTCGGTCGATAGGACCGGTCCAGCTGCTGACCACAGGTACATCCTGCAATTGCGGGTACAGGCGACGCAGTTCGGCGGCGACTTTGTCGGCTGCCGGGGAAGGCTTTTCGTACAGATTGCCGATACGGCCGGCGTAAGCGAACTGACCCAATGGCTTGCCGAACACGACACGGCCATCTGGTGTATTGCGCCAGTAGTTGAGTACGGTGCGCGAGTCGGTCATGCACTCGCCACCACTGAAACCAATAGCATCAAGCTTCGCTTTTACCGGCGCGGTGGCCACCATGTCACTGGACATAATCGCGATCATGCGACGCAGCTCGGGGAACTGAGCACCCCAGGCATTCAGTGCCAGGACAACGTGGTTAGCCTTCACGCGTCCCATAGCGGTATGCACCACCGGGTTTTTGCCGCGCTCCAGGTGAGTGAACGGGGATTTCTCAAAAATCTTCACCCCAAGCTTCAGCGCCACTCGGCGCAGGCCGCGAGCCAGCATGGCTGGCTGCACGGTGGCGGCATTAGGGTCGTAGATACCGCCCAGGACCAGCGGCGAGCCAACTCGACCGCGAATGGTCTCGCGATCCAGTTCCTGGAATGGGTTCACATTGAGCTTTTGAAGGCCGTCGGTCAGCACCTTCCAAGAGCCCATTTGGCGCTGGTTAGTGGCTGTCCACAGCCAACCATCTTTACGGTACTGAGCATCGATACCGTGCTCCTGGCAGAAGCTACCAATTTCGTCGATGGCAGACTCAGCAGCTTCACAAATACGCCGAGCTTCTACATCGCCGCAGATGGTGCGCACGGACAGATACTTGCCCCACCAGTTCGTGGCAACGCCGCCGTTACGCCCGCTTGCGCCAGAACCGCAACGGTCGCGCTCGACAATAACGATAGTTTTTTCCGGGTGCGCCTGTTTCAGGCGGATGGCCGACCACAGGCCAAGGAAACCGCCACCGACGATACAGACGTCAGCTTGAATTGAATCCTGCAAAGCAGGGGCCAGATCGCTGTCCAGGTCGAGTGCCTGGGCATACCAGAATCCACGGTACATAGTATGGGTGCCTTTGCGTAAGAGCATGTTGGTTTTTGCAACATGATGCTCACCCTGAGGGCACTCTCGCTGTAACAAGCATGACAATTGATGGTAGAAGCACGCCCAAGGGCCACCTTTTGTCCCGTTTTTTCTACTTGCTGAGATTGATATGATATTCCGGACCCAGCACTCCATCTAAAATGTAGGCAGTCACGATGAGGTGAGGTATTCGTCCATGGTTCACCAACAGCACTATGACGCTCCGCTCGAGGCGGATATCAAGTTGCCGGTCAAACCCGAACTGAGGGTTGGCTTTGTGCTGCTGAACCAGTTCACCTTGGTGCCGGTTGCCGGACTGGTAGACTCACTTCGCTTCGCAGCCGATAAGTCCTTCCGCAGCCAGCAACTGTTCTGCCAATGGGATTGGATGACGCTGAATGATCAGCCCATCACCGCCAGCTGCGGCATGCCCATCCACCCGACCAAGCCCCTGAACATGTTCGCCCAGTACGACTACATCGTCATTGCTGGAGGGCTGCTTGGAGAAACCAGGAATCCGCCCGACTGGCTGCTCGACGCGCTACGGAGCGTGAACGCTGCGCACATACCGATCATCGCCCTGTGCTCCGGGTCATTCGTATTGGGAAAAGCAGGTCTACTAGACGGCCGTCGCTGTGCCGTGCACTTCACATTGAGAGACGAGTTCAAAGAGCGTTTCCCCGCCTCGACAATGGTCATCGACAAGAGCTATGTCGACGATCGAGGAATCATCACCTGTCCCGGCGGCACCGCCATCGACTTGGCAGCGAACCTGATCAGACGTCACTGCGGCGCTGTACGCGCCCAGAAAGGCCTTGAGTACCTGCTAGTGGAGGAACGCCGGGAAGATGAGAGAGCGGCAGCAGCCAGTGAAAGCGTGTATCAGAACGACAGAGTTCAACGCGCCATCGAGTTCATGCGAGCGCATTTAGACGCGTCGATGACCCTTCAAACGGTTGCGGAAGCGGTAGGCACCCACCCACGGCAGCTCCATCGTGAATTTGTCGCCAACACGCAAGAGCCACCCGCCAACTATTGGCGCAAATTACGCCTGGAGCATGCGCGCCGTTTGTTGGTGAATACCAGCCAGAACATCACCACCATCGCATTAGCCTGCGGCTTCTCCGATGCGTCACACTTTATTCTTTGGTTCCGCAAGCTGTACGGAGAAACACCCTACACGTTCCGCAAACGGCGCCACGAAGTGGAACGCTTCGACTGGCACGGGGACAGCGCGGGCCTGGACCCAGACCTGTAGCCACAAAAAAGGCCGCCGCAACCCTGAGTTGCGGCGGCCTTTTTGTACTTCAAGCCCGTGACTACAACTGACCGAAAGCTTGAATCTCAATGCGATAGCCAGGCGCAGCAAGCGGCGCGCCGACGCAAGCCCGCACAGGCGGAGCTTCGCCCACCCAGGCGTCGTACACTTCGTTCATGCGATCGAACTCAGCCATATCGGCCAGCCAGATCTGCATACGCGACAGATTGGCCTTGGTAGCACCCACCTGGGCCAACCAAGCCTCCAACTGCCGCAGCACGCAGCGGGTCTGCTCAGCGATATCGCCGTCAAGATTCTCTGCCACGATGCCGGAAGTCTCAATCCGCCCACCGATGACAACCAGCTGACTGGCACGCTTGCCTGGATTAATACGCTCAATCATGTGCCAGCTCCTCAGAACAGGACGTAGGTCTTGCGCAGCGTCTCGTGGATGTTCCAGACGCCTTCACAGTTTTCCGGGAACAGCACAGCATCACCAGCACGCAGCTCAACAGGCGCACCGCCGTCGGGAGTGAAGGTGCAGGAGCCGCTTACGATGTGGCTGAACTCGCGGTTTTTCAGGTGGCGACGGAAAACGCCTGGGCTGCTTTCCCACACACCAATCGCTGCGTTAACCGCTTCATCAGCCTGATGCTGACCAGTCGCTGCATGGGCGATTACGTCACCGATTGGCAGCTTTGCCGGGGCCATCTCACCCAGCGAGGACTCAGCAGCTTGACGCACGACAGTAAGAACTTGGCTCATGAAAAAAAATCCTCCGTTTGATTGAAATGTCTGGATCAGCGCGCGCCGGCGCAAACATCCAGGGAAGAAGCCTGTTGCAGGTCGAGCTTCGCGGTCTCTGGAGCAAGCCACCACGAGACCAGAGCGCCGAACAGGGAGGTCGCAGCAGCAGCCAGCATGGTGGGACCAATGCCGAGTGATGCCAGAGAAATAGGCACAAGGTAAGTACCGGCAGCAGCGCCGATGCGTGAAAGTGAAATAGCCAGACCAACACCAGAGGCGCGAGGAAGCATCTTCAATGGATCGTTTACAACTCAACATTGAAGTTTCCTTTTATATCTGTTATTGCAGTAACGCCCAACTAATCACTGTGTCGCAAGGTCCAATATTACAAATTCACGGGCACACCAAAGTTGCGCGCTGACGTTTGTAGCGTGCTTGCTCTGTACAACTCCCTCTCCTAAATCAGTCACTTAGAGCTGCAACCAAGCATCGCGCCCGACCTGTGAATCACTATGTCACTCCTGCACACAGGCCCATATAACGATTATGACAAGTCGTGGTACGAATCCTCCGGCACCCGAAAATTTGAGGCCGCGTACCCACCCCGTCAGCAGACTTGCCCGATCATCACATGAGATGTCCCAAACGTTATAGGGCCGTGATCAACAAGGGTGAGAGAGTGCGCGCATACGGAGACGTGCACAGGTTGCATTGATGCTATCCGTACGATGTTGCCCTACCGCGATGCGTGTCCCGGCTCTCTAAGAGCGCGTAGCGCTAGGGTGCGTGCTTGTCTGTATATATGAACAATAAGCTGGAGTTCCCATGGCCTTCAAAAGAACCATTCACGCGGTCGACACCCACGCCGGCACCCCGATGCGTGTCATTACTGGCGGCGTCCCGCATATTCCTGGCGACACCGTATACGCCAAGATGAAATGGCTGGAAGAGAATGATGACCAGTTGCGCAAGCTGATGCTGCGTGAACCGCGCGGCTATCCAGCACACTGCTGCAACATTATCGTGCCGCCCTGCCATCCTGAGGCTGACGCTGGCTATGTCATCATGGAGCAGATCGAGTACCCCGTGATGTCTGGCGGCAACACCATCTCGGTAGTGACCGTGCTGCTCGAGATGGGCATGCTGCCAATGACAGAGCCGGTGACAGAGCTAACGCTCGAAGCGCCCGCAGGCCTGATCCGAATCAAAGCCCAGTGCGAGAACGGCAAGGTCAAAGGCGTTACTTTCCAGAACGTTCCCGCCTTCGCTGCTCATCTCGATGCGGTCATCGACGTACCCCACTTGGGTAAAGTTCGCGTCGACGTCGGTTGGGGTGGCATGTTCTACGTCATCGCCGATGTACGTCAGTTCAAAGGCCTGGAACTCAAACCTGAGCACGGCGGTGAAATCGCCCGCGTTTCGTCGATGATCCGCGAGGCCGCCATCGAGCAGTTGCCGGTCGCTCACCCAGACTATCCTGGCGTAGGCATCACCATCTCGCAGTTGTCCGGCCCGTCCGACGATCCAAAAGCTGACTGGAAGAACACCGTCACCATGTCCTCTGGCACTTTCTCGTGGGATGACCCTGCCACTTGGACGGGCGCATTGGACCGCTGCCCATGCGGCACTGGCACCAGTGCCAAAATGGCAACCCTGCACGCCAAAGGTGAACTGCCGCTGAACCAGGATTTCCGCCACCAAGGCATCCTCGGCAATATCTACACCGGCCGCCTGATCGAAGAAACCACTATTGGCCAGCACAAGGCCGTAGTGCCGACCGTTACCGGCACCAGCTGGATCTATGGCCTGAACACCTTCGTGCTGGACCACGACGATCCATTCACCGAAGGCTTCACCATCGGGGATATCTGGGCTTGACCTGATGGGTGGCGTCGACTGACGCGCTCGAAGACTTAACAGGGAGGAATGCACGAGCATCCTCCCAAACGGTCTGATCACGTTATGGTTTTTGTGCTTCCAGCTTCGAGCGGGTCAGCAGCGCATCCAGAACCACCTCACACGCTGCTCCCCAACTGGCACTGACAGGCTGATGCATCAGCACCTCCAGACCGGCATAGGTAAACGTGCCTGGAGTGGCGATCGATTGCCCAAGCTCGCTCAGGGACTGCTCAGGATGGTAATGCGCCCTGGCAATACAGTCCTGCAAATTGCCTAGCACTAGCGTTCTCGCATCTTGTGCAGAAAGGCCCTTTTCACTCAGCCACTGCTGCAAATCGTGAAGCAAGAAGTAGAACCAGCCATTCATGCATGCCGCTACCGTTGCCAGTTCGAATGATGACTCATCTTCAACCACCACCAATTGCCCAAGCGGCTTCAATAGCTCCTCAGCTCGAGGGTCAGGCGGGCAAATAACAATAGTGGACTGATTGAACAGCGCGCCATAAGACAGCATGACACGCACACAGCTCGCACCCGGGAATGCTGCGGATAGCTGCTCTAGAGAGATACCAGCCAACAAGGATACGAGGTGCTGACCTTCACGGAATGAAACCTGAGCAGCCAGCTCATCAAGCGTTCCCGGCCGGACGCCTACGATGACCGTATCCGCTCCATCGACCACGGCCTGATTGCTATCCATGATGCGGCAACCGCAGTCACCCTCAAGTTGGGCTGCGCACTCCGCGTTTCGGGAAGACAGGAGGATGGCACCGGTGTAGCCACTACGACGCAGCCCCCTCACCAGCTTATCTGCAAGTTCTCCGACACCCAAGATACCCAAGACACTCATGATTTTCCCTCTACCATTCTGATCAGCTTCGAACTGACCGCGGTGCATAAAGGGGCTTCGACCAATAAATGCGCGGCGGCGTCATGCTTTTACTATGTCACCGTAATACCTGCGGGCATATAACGAGCGGGACGAGTCGTGGTAGTTTTTATATCAGCTCGCGCCGTCATTCTTCTTCGTAGATCACTTTCACCCGACCTGAGCGTACCGCCTTAAGCAGCCGCGCATGGTCACGCTCGGTCTGGTCGGCATACAGCAACGAAAAGTCGCCAAGGGCCTGGTCGAAAATGTCGCTCTTGCCCAGGTAGCCGGTGATGGTCGCAGCATCACCGGACTTGGCGTGCGCGCGCGCCAGGGTCATGCCGCAGAACTCGGCATAGCGCTCCAGTTGAGTGATGTTGATGTGTTCCAGCGGCACCGACATTTTCATGTCGCGCAATTGCCGGACGAAGAAGTCGTACCCGGCCGGGCCTCTGACCCAACCCAGCAATATGTCGCTGGACGACTGCATCAGCCGCTGCCCCATCACCACCCGCTGCCCCTGATTGTCGTACTGACTCTTGCCCGCATAAGGTTCCAGCACCGAGCGGCAGGACTCCTTGAACTGCAGGATCAACGGGTGGTTTTCTTCGGAAAACAAAAGCCCGATATAGCAGCGCGTGCCCACGCTGCCGATACCGACCACCTTGAGCGCGGCATCCACCAGGCGATAGCGGTCCAGCAGCACCCGGCGCTCGTCCGACAGGCTCAGCCGATAGGCCTGCAGGCTGCTGTGCACGCGTTCAAGAAAGTCCGGCTCATCGACATGCTGGATGACCGGTGGCTGGTCGACGATGCGCGGCTGACCGCCAACCTGCCCGGCGATCTTCGGAAACACGCTCTCCATCACGCGCTCACGGGCGCGGTCGAACAATTGCTGGCGGAACTTGCGGGCCTTGGCGTCCGGGGCGGTTTCGATCAACGTTTGCGCGTCCAGCCGCGAGTACCAGACCTCCAGCGGTTTCATCTTCGAAAAGCGCCGAAGGTGTTCACGGTAAGCCCGTGCGCAGGCAGCTGCGGCTTTATGGGCTTGTGCGTCGACCGCGCCATTGTCGCGGGCCGCCACGGCAAAGCTGGCGACCAACCGTTTGATGTCCCACTCCCAGGGCGCCGGCAGGGTCTCGTCGAAGTCGTTGAGGTCGAACACCAGGTTGCGCTCGGGGGTGGCGAACAGACCAAAATTGAGCAGGTGGCAATCGCCACAGGCCTGCACATTGACCCCGATGTTCGGGACCTGAGCCAAGTCGTAGGCCATCAGCCCTGCCGAGCCACGCAAGAAGGTGAAGGGGCTGCGCAGCATGCGCCCATAGCGGATTGGCACCAGTTCCTGCAGGCGGTCGCGGTTGGACTTTTCCAGCAGGGCAATGACGTCGCGCTGGCGCGCAGGCTTCCATTTGCCATGGCTCTCGCGCGGCACCTTGTCGCGCAAGCGCTTGCCATCGGCGACGCGCTCCTCGCGCGCACGAAAAATCGGGTTCGGTACACTATCGTCTGTGTTCTTGCGAGCAGTTGCACGTCGCGATGCCATGATGCGATCGACTCCTCTGGAAGAAATCACTCCCACCCGCGAAGAACCAGCAAAAATACGGGTTTATGCGCTTAATCTAGCAGCGCTTATTGGCTTCGCCAGCTCTCGGCTTCGGCGCGTAGGGTTCGATCTGACGTTCTTGCAGCCGTTTCTTTCGTACACCAACGCATCATTGACCACCTTGGGCATCAACAGCGAGTCGACCTACGACTGGCAGACCAGGGAATGGGCGATCCCGGTCAACCTGACTGTCACTCAGCTGTTCAAGATCGGGGGCCACCCCATCACCGTCCAGGCGGGCCCACGCTACTGGCTCGATTCGCCAGACAATGGGCCGCAAGGCTGGGGCTTATGCTTTGCCATGACGCTGCTCTTCCCGCGCTGAACCATGCCGTTTCGTCACGTAACGCATTGTTTTGTCACTATTAATAACCGAAATCCTTCCTTCATTCAGTTAATTCAACTAGCCGCCTCTCGATACACTTTCGAGCTTCGCATTTATCACCAAAACAACCACAAGGTAACCCGCCACCATGGCAATCCAGCGTCTGCACAGCAACAAGCGCCTGAGCAACACCGTAATCCACAACGGTGTCGTTTATCTGGCCGGCCAGCTCGCCAACAACCATGAAGCCGATATCCGCACTCAAACCGCCGAAACCCTGGCCAACATCGATGCGCTGCTGGCTGAAGCCGGCAGCGACAAGTCGAAGATCCTTTCGGTAACCATCTACCTCAAGGACATCATCAACGATTTCGCCGGGCTCAACGAAGTCTGGGAAGCCTGGGTGGCAGAAGGTCATGCACCAGCACGCGCCTGCGTCGAAGCGGCCATGTTCAAGCCGAGCCTGCTGGTGGAAATGTCCGTGGTGGCCGTGCAGGGCTGATAGCCTCAGCGCCTGAAAAACAAAGCCGCAGTCTTTTCAACAAAAGGCTGCGGCTTTGTGCGTTTGGTCGGGTACCCTGTGGGCCAACTGCTGTGCCCTGGTCGTTCGCCACTGGAAAACCTGATGAACAAGCTGATCCTACCTGTAGCCATTTTCGTAAGCGTCATCGTCACCGGCAAGATAGCCGAACACTTCGGCCTCGAAGGCAGCTGGAAAATCGGCTTGCTCTGCCTGGTGGCATTCGGGGTGCAGCTCGCAGTCGCACGCTTACAACGTGCGCAGGGCAAAAAAGCTCAACCTTGAGCACGCGTTGTATGGCACCGGCTGCGCCGGTGTTCGCGGCTAAAGCCGCTCCTACAGGTACAGCGTATGGCACAAGTGCAATTAACGGGATTATTCGATTGCGGCCTGAGCATTGCTCCCTTCAGGCCGTACCCCGCAAAGAAACACACTCAAATAGCCG
This sequence comes from Pseudomonas sp. TWI929, assembly GCF_039673335.1. Lineage (NCBI taxonomy): Bacteria > Pseudomonadati > Pseudomonadota > Gammaproteobacteria > Pseudomonadales > Pseudomonadaceae > Pseudomonas > Pseudomonas sp. TWI929. The sequence continues at coordinate 5,650 of NZ_JBDJLK010000103.1, read as the reverse complement.
GGTGTGCGCTGGGATACCGCCCGACGCTCAAACGAAATACCATTTGCTTTAGCCGTTGGCATAGCCTCCAAGGCTGCTTTGAGGGCCAGACTTGGAGCATCTTCACTGTCGTCTGGGTTGAAGCGGATCTGGTTGGTCTGGATGCTGTAGCCAGGCGCGGAGTTGAGCAACTCAGGCACAACCTTGGTGCTCCACACAATATTCAGTGGACGGATTTCGGCGTTTGAATTGAGTTCTTCGAGCAATGTTCTGGCTGCGGCGACTTGAGCCTCCTCCATCTGCCGATTATTTGCGGTCTGGCAACTGAAAATGACGACCCGATACCCCTTCAACAACCGCCCGGTCTCTGCATTGATAGCCACACCTGGCGTTGCAGTTGGTGCTTGCGGTTCAGTCGCGGCGTACACTTCGTTGTTATCGCGAGCAAGGCTTCCTACGAACTTCAACACGTCCGAGGCCTGCTTCGCCTCAGTCTTGACGCTTGCACTGACCCCTTCACCCGCGCCAAGTACTTCAATCAAGGGTTGTCTCATCTGATCACTGGCAGTGACTAACACGAGTGCGAGCACTGCCCGTTCTCGCTTTTCAGCAAGTGTTGAAGGAACGGTGGCTCGGTCCAGTTCGAGCACTTTAACAACAGCCTCATAAGCAATGGCATCAAGCCTTACCCTGGTTTCCTTTTCGGCGCGCTCATTGGCCTGCGTTTCCAATACCATCTTGGCTTGCATCGCTTTGTCAGCTGACGCGTCGGCAGCACTCTTCGATTGCAGGGCCTGATAAGCCGACACCACGCCAATGATCGCGCTGAGAACTGCAACGCCGCTCTGGACTTTCCCCCAGGCCGACAGCGGCCTGTTCGCTTCATCTGCCATGACAGTTCTCCCGCAGTGCCCCTGACCACGTAAGCCCAGATGTCAGGCACCATGCGCCAAGTTGAAGACTTCACTTAATGGATGTACGCCACGCGGCGAAACTGCAGGCTGCGAATGCAGGCAAATATTGAATGTAAGTACAGGCTAGTTTGAGGTTATGTAAGTGGTCAAATCATTCAAAGGCGTGATCACACGACCCAAGGCGTGCCCATTGGCACGCCCTGCCCGCCCAGAGTGGTTACTTGAGCGCCGCGGCAAAGCTGTCTTTCAGCACCTCAAGAAGAAAATCGGCATTGGCCCTGCTGAAAATCATCGATGGCCGCATTTTCAGCACGTTGTCATGCGGGCCTTCGGTACCAATCAACACGCCACGCTCTCTGGCGCCATCCGCCACTTTCCTGGCCAAGGCGGTGGCCGGGGCCTTGGATTTGCGGTCAGTAACCAGCACGATACCGAGGAACAGGCCCAACCCGCGCACATCACCAATCACGTCAAATTGCTGCTGCAGCTTGCGGAAACCATCGAGCAGGTAATTGCCAACGTCCAAGGCGTTCTCTTTCAGCTTGTCGCGCTCAATTGCATTGAGCACCGCCAGGCCTACCGCGCACGACACCGGGTTGCCAGCGAAGGTATTGAAGTACTCCATGCCATTGTTGAAGGCATCGGCAACCTCGCGCGTGGTCACCACCGCCGACATCGGGTGGCCGTTGCCGATCGGCTTGCCCATGGTGACAGCATCCGGCACCACGCCCTGGGTCTCGAAGGCCCACCAGTGGCTACCGACGCGGCCAAAGCCGACCTGCACCTCATCGGCCAGGCACAGCCCGCCTTCGGCGCGGACCATGGCGTACACCTCCTTGAGGTAGTGCTCGGGCAGGAACACCTGCCCCGCCACGCTCGGGATCGACTCGGCCAGGAAGAACCCGGGGCGCTTGCCGGCCTTGCGCATGGCGTCCAGTTGGTCGGCTACAGACTCGGCAAAACGCTTGCCGTGCTCTTCCACTGGCCAGTCCTCGGGGGCGTAGTAGCTCTCCGGCACCACCGCCTCGTAAACATGCGCCGCCCTGCCCTTGCCAGCCTTGCGCTTGTACTTGTAAGGGCTCAGGTCGATGAGCTCTTGCGTGGTGCCGTGGTAGGCCCAGTCCAGCACGATCGCCTGGTCACTGCCGGTATAGTTACGCGCCATGCGCAGCATCAGGCTGTTGGCCTCACTGCCCGAGCAACCGAAGGACGCTACGCATAGCCCCTCTGGCAGCGTGCCGGTCAGGCGCTCGGCGTACTCGACGATGTAATCGTGCAGGTAGCGTGTGTTGGTGTTGAGCAGGCCAGCCTGGCGCGTCAAGGCTTCGACCACGTCAGGGTGGCTATGGCCCAGGTGGCAAACGTTGTTGAAGCAATCCAGGTAGGCCCGGCCAAAGTTGTCGATCAGCCACACACCATCGCCACGCACGAACTTGATCGGGTCGGTGTACGAAATCGACAGGTTCGGCAGCAGCAACGCCTTGCGTTTGGCGATGATCTCGGCCTTGCTCAACCCCTCCTGGCTGAAGGTTTCGGCTGGGATACCGGCCAGCGCCGATGCGTCGGGGAACAGGTCGGCCCAGACTTCACGGTACTCTGGCTCACCTACGCCAATGATCTCGCTCGCGCTCAGCTGGGTATCGGTGGTCATCTGCAGATGCAGGTGGGGAATCCACCCGCCGTTTTCCTGATCCGTGCCCATGTAGCCGACCAGGTCGCCGGCTTCGAGCTTGTCACCAGCCTGCAAGCGGCCCAGCACCTCATGAGCCATGTGCCCCCACAGGGTCAGGAATGGCGGGCAACCGGCTAGCGTGTGCTCGATCATCACCAGGCCACCATAACTCAGCGGGCCGGGTTCAACCTCAACGCTTTTTACGGTGCCAGCGACGGGCGCGTAAAGCGGCGTACCAGCAGGCATCACCAGGTCGACACCCACATGCAACGTGCGGCGTTGCCCACTGATGAAGCGTGACTCGAAGGCACTGTGAGTGTAGATGGCACGTAACTCGCCCCAGGGCCCAATGGCCAGCGGTACCTTGTGCGCGGCAGAAAACTCATCCCACCAACGGGTAGCATCGGCTGGGCGCTGCTCGGCTGAAGCGATGGTCATCTCGTGGCTAGCGTCGCCAAACGGGGCAATCACCTTGTTCAGGATGGCAGCCGATGGGCGCACCAGGTCGGCAAACGATTTGTGGTTGGCGGCGATCCAGCGGCGAACTTCGCCCGCACCTTCGATGGCATCGAAACCACACGCCTTGCGCAGAATGCCGGTGGCCAGCCGCGGGTTCATTGAATCAAGCTGTTCCAGCAGGCGCCAGGCAGGCGCTTCACTGATCGCCAGGTAGGGGTTGTCGCCGGTTTGATCCTGCCGGGAAGCGGAGAACGTAACGCTGATGACCAGGCGCATGGCGATCAGGTTGAACAGCACATCAAGCTCTTGCGTTTGCAGCGGGTACTTTTCATGGAAGCCGGCCACCAACGCAGCAGCGGCGCCAATCGGGTCGTCCATGTCGAGAATGGCGTACGCACTGGCGATAGCAACCTCGGCAATCAACACGGTGTGCACCGCATCGCCGAAGTCGATGAAGCCGGTCACGTTACCAGTAGTTTCGGCATCGAGCAGTATGTTCCAGTCGTTGGCGTCGTTGTGGATCACCTGCGCCCGGAGTGAGGCCAGCTTAGGCTGTACGGTCTGTTCAAAGCGGGTGATGAAACGCTCTGCAATTGCCCGACGCTCAGGGTTGTTGATGAAGTGCAGGCGCGAACGTGAACGCGCGGCATGGCGCAGGTCCCAGTCCAGGTCGCGGACAGCACCTGGGTGCATGAAGCCCTGCAGGGCGCGGTCAAGTTCACCGAGCGCCCGGCCGAAGTTGCTCATCAACGCAAAGCTACGCTTGGCCTCGGCGAGCGGAGTACCCGGCAACCAGCTGACCAGGCGCAAAGCGTGCTGTTCACCCGTGGCACTGGCCACGCTCGGCAAGAAGTCGCCCGCCACACTGGCCCGCAAGTGCGGTACGCCCAAGTGCGCGCCATGCACAGCCAGGTGACCGAGCAGCGCGGTTTGAAACTCGCTTTCAACCCTGGGCTCGGTGGCGTTGACGATTTTCAGGATCCAGCCTGCATCTACGCCAGTATCCAGCCGGTAATTGCGGTCACGCTCCCCGTCCAGGGGCGTTGCAGTGCCGGTGACATTGAAGAAATCTTTTGCGAGGCCCTCTGCATCGCTTGCCGAAAACCGAGGTGCCGGGTGGGAAAGGTCTGTCATATCATCACGTTCCGAGCGAGCAAATAGTTTTTTCAATAGCTTGTCACGCACTGCCGAAACCGACACCCTGCATACGGTCGGGATCAACAGGCATTATGCCGGTTCTGGCCGGCATAAAGACGGCGAGCTTATTAGGTGGTGCAATGCGTGACCTGGACGCAAAAGATCGTGAGATTCTTGAAGTACTTTCGAAGGACGCGCGCATTGCGCTGAAAGCATTAGCCGGCCGCATAGGCCTTTCCAGAAGCGCCACGACCGAGCGCGTAGCCAACCTGGAACGCAGCGGAATCATTCGTGGTTATCGCGCCGACATCGGCGAAATAGACGCCAACGTCATCCGTGCGATCTTGCTGGTGACATTGCAACGCACGCCTGCCATGGGGCTGCTCGACCAACTGGCAACCGACGCGCGCGTACGCCGCGTTTCCTCGGTGAGCGGCCAGCTCGACCTGGTGGTCGAAGTCGAGACCCGCACAATCGACGACCTCAACCAGGTGCGCGACAACGTGGCACGTCACGAATCAGTGGATGACATCACCACCTCGGTCGTCCTGCGCCGCGACATCGACCGCCAGGGCGCCTGACAAACCGTAGCGTCAGGTATGAGCCAAGCTCAATGAGGCACCGTATGTATTAGGGGGCGTAAAGCCCCCTCTTGCATCTATCATTGTGACCGAAGCACTTTCCAAATCTCGGAAACCACTTGCCGCGTTGCAGCATCGATACTCCCTTCATTACGGCACAGCAGCCATCCGTTGGCGGCAACCGCATGCTCGAACGCTTCGGTGCAGGCAACCTGCTCCTCCAGGTTGAAAATCACCGTACTACCCAGCCCCCGTGTACGTGCCGCAGCCCTTGCCCATGAAGTTTCAGGGGTGGTGACTACCCCCACATGCAAATCGGGTACGCGTACACCGCGTTCGATGTTCAGGCGCAAGATCTCGGCAAACGGCACTGTGCGGCGAAACGCAGCATCAGACGGGTACCAGCGATCGATCAGGATGATGCTCCCCTGTGGCTGGCGTGGCAAAACGTGCTGGGAAATCCAGGCGCGGCTCTCGGCAAAGCGCTCGCATACCTGCAACTCCAGCTCCCGCGAGGGGTTTCTGACGAGCTGGTTGACGAGGGCCATGGTTTCCCCCCTGAAGGGGTCGCTCTTTTTCTCGCAAAGGCGGATCACCTTCATGTTGTCCGCCCTCAGGGCTTGAGTAACGGCCTCCAGCAGTGTGGTTTTGCCGGTGCCCTTGGGCCCATCCATGGAAACAAACAGCGGGCGGTTCATGGTTCAGTACCAGTTGGGCTAGGCGCGCGATCAGACCATTGATCGCAGCCTGCCTTCAAGGGGTAGGATGGGGGAAGAAGATCATGGCGACTGAGGATCACGCCTGGATGCTGACGCAGATGCTGGGTGAATAGCGTGAGGGAACATCTGTAAAGGCTTGCGCAACCCTTGTAGGAGCGGCCATGTGTCGCGAGAGGGCTGCGAAGCCGC
>NZ_JBDJLK010000102.1:0-17780 GCF_039673335.1 Pseudomonas sp. TWI929 | reverse complement strand
CACGTTCTGGGCCCCCCCCGGGCGCCAGTTTCGCCATTGACGGCTGGCCGTTGGCCTGATCCTCCTGGGCGGCCGCATCGGCCACTCGACGAGCAGCTTTCGACTAGCGCCCGCCATTGCCCAAACTTATGCTGCGTCGGTCAGTAGAGGAAAGCCATCATGACCACCGCCACGTCCACCGACCCGACCCTGGAACTGCAGCGCCTGGAACTGGCCGAGTTGATCCGCCGCCACGCCGGCGAGCCTCACGGACCGGCATCGGCCATCGACAGCCTGTACCTGGTGCGCTACACCGAGAACGTGCGCTCGGTACCAACCCTGGCACAACCCGCCTTGTGTATCCTGGCCCAGGGCAGCAAAAGCCTGTTCCTCGGTGACGAGCAGTACGCCTACGACCCATTGCATTACATGGTGGTCTCGGTGACCTTGCCGCTGAGCGCCGTGAAACTCGACGCCAGCCCGGAGAACCCTAGCCTGGGCCTGCGCATGGACCTTGACCCGGCCGAGATCAGCCAGCTGATTGCCGAAAGCGGGCCGATGCTGGTACCCAACCGGCCATCCGGCCGTGGCCTGTATGTGGAAAGAACCGATGCCGCGTTGCTCGACGCCCTGCTGCGGCTGATTCGCCTGTTGGATACCCCGCGCGACATCGCGATGCTGGCACCACTGTTCCGTCGGGAGATTCTCTACCGCCTGTTGCGTGGGCCGCAGGGTTATCGTTTGTATGAAATCGCCTTGGCCAACAGCCAGACCCACCGGGTGTGCCAGGCTATTAGCTGGCTCAACAACAACTACCAGCAACCGCTGCGTATCGAAGACCTGGCCCGTGAGGTCAACCTTAGTACCTCGACCTTGCACCACCGTTTCAAGGCCGTGACGTCGATGAGCCCATTGCAGTACCAGAAGCAATTGCGCCTGCAGGAGGCACGGCGGTTGATGCTGAACGACGGGCTCGAGGCGGCGGTGGCGGCCTATCGGGTGGGCTATGAAAGCCCGTCGCAGTTCAGCCGCGAATACAGCCGGCTGTATGGCGCGCCGCCGATTCGGGATGTGGCCAGGTTGCGGGCCAATGCTGGCTGAAGTTTTTGATGGCAGTACCAGCCTCTTCGCGGGCTTGCCCGCTCCCACGGGGATAGCGACAACCCGCGAAGAGGCCAGTACAGGAAACAGCTCTACTTCACCCCGACACAGCCGCCTGCCACTGGTTCTGGTCCACCTGGATCAACGTCGGCCCCTTGCGCTCCACTGCCTGCGCCAGCGCCGCCTGCAGCTGCGTCACATCCATCACATGCTCCGCCGCCGCCCCCAACGCCCGCGCTACCCCAATGAAGTCCGGGGTGTGAATATCCACCCCGACCGGCTCGATGGCCCGGTTGACCATGTATTTCTTGATTTCCTCGTAGCCCTGGTTATTCCACAACAGCACGATCAGCGGCACCTGCGCCTCCACCGCGCTGGCCAGCTCCGGCAGGGTGAACTGCAAACCGCCGTCACCGATCAGGCACACGGCCGGCGCACGCCCTTCGGCCTGCTGCGCGCTGCCCAGCCAGGCGCCCATGGCTGCCGGCAACGCGTAACCCAAGGTGCCGTAACCGGTCGAGGCGTTGAACCAACGCCGTGGCTGGTCCATGTCCAGGGTCAGGTTGCCGGTGTACACCGGCTGGGTCGAATCGCCCACCAGAATGGCATTGGGCAGGCGTTCGAGAATCGCGCTCAGCAAACGCGTCTGGCTAAGGGTCGGCTGGTCCCAGCCCGCCGCCAGTGCCTGACGCAGGCTGGCTACGCGGGCCACACCCCAGGTGCTTTCGCGCACGGGCTGCGGCTGGGCCTGCAAGGCGTCGAGCAGTGCTTCGGCAGCCAGTTCGGCATCGGCCACCAGCGCCAGCTCCGGCAAGTAATTACGCACGGTCTGGTCCGGGTCGATATCGATGCGCAACAGGCTGCCTGGGATCTCGAAACCACCCTTGAAGGTCACGTCATAGTCGGTCTCGGCCAGCTCGGTGCCAATCGCCAGCACCACGTCAGCCTCGGCCACCAACGCCCGGGTGGCCGGCAGTGACTGGGTCGAGCCGATTTGCAGCGGGTGGCTGGATGGCAGCAACCCCTTGGCATTGATGGTCAGCGCCACCGGGGCCTGCAGGTGCTCCGCCAGGCGTGCCAATGAAGCCCCCGCAGCCAGGGCGCCGCCCCCTGCCAAAATCAATGGCCGCCGTGCACTGGCCAAGCGCTCGGCCATCTGCGCCACGGCCTGCGGTGCAGCCCCTGCCCGGCTGCCACGAACCGGGCGGCCCGGCAGCAATTGGTCGGCCGGCTCGACCAACACGTCGAGCGGGATCTCGATATGCACCGGGCGCGGCCGGGCGCTGTCGAACACGGCGAATGCCCGGGCCAACACCTGCGGCAGGTCGGCAGCACTCATCAAGGTATGGGAAAACGCCGCCACCCCCGCCACCAGCGCTGCCTGGTTGGGTAACTCATGCAGCTTGCCGCGGCCACCACCCAGTTGGTCGCGAGACTGCACGCTGGAAATTACCAGCATCGGGATCGAGTCAGCGTAGGCCTGGCCCATGGCCGTGGTGATGTTGGTCATGCCCGGGCCGGTAATGATGAAGCACACCCCCGGTTTGCCACGGGTGCGCGCATAGCCGTCAGCCATGAACCCGGCACCTTGCTCGTGGCGCGGGGTGATATGGCGAATGGACGAGCCCGCCAGGCCACGGTAGAGCTCCACGGTATGTACACCAGGAATGCCGAAGACATGGTCCACGCCATAGCCTTCAAGGAGTTTGACCAGTACTTCGCCGCAGGTTGCCATCGGGGTTCACCATGAATCTTGTTGGGTTATGCCCTTATTGGACCCAAGCCACGGCTATCGCCACAATGCAAAAAAACACATACTAGCCATGTCCTGTGATCATGGCTCACTGCAATGAAACGCCTCCCGCCCCTGCCCGCCCTGCACACCTTCCTGGTCACCGCCCAGTGCTGCAATTTCACCCGCGCCGGGCAGCAGTTGCACATCACCCAAGGCGCCGTCAGCCGGCAGATCGCAGCCCTTGAAGAACACCTGGGTTATGCCCTGTTCCAGCGCCAGGCACGTGGCCTGAGCCTGACCCGTGAAGGCCAGGACTGGCTGCCACGGGTGCAACAGGTGTTCGCGCTGATCGAACAAGGGGTACGCGAGGTAGGTGAGCACAGCACCACCCTGCAGCTCAAGGCGCCAACCTGCGTGATGCGTTGGCTGCTGCCACGACTGATGGAGTGGCAGGCACTGCGCCCGGACGTACCGGTGGAGCTGACCACGACCGTGCAGCATGGGGTGGATTTTCGCCGCGAGGGCTTTGATGCGGCGGTGGTCTATGGCGACGCGCCGAACCACGGGCTGCACGTACGCAAGCTGTTTGATGAGCAACTGACACCGGTATGCGCACCGCCACTGCGTGAGGGGCCGCTACCATTGCAGCAGGTAGAAGACCTGGCGCGGCACATGTTGCTGCACCCCTCGCGGGACGAGCATGACTGGCAGTTGTGGTTGCAGGCAGCTGGGGTGACGCTGACGGCACAGGGGCCGAAGCAGCATTTCGAGACACTGGACATGGCCATGGCCATGGCTTCGCAGGGGACCGGGGTGGCGATCGGTGACTGGTCGCTGATTGGTGATGACTTACGCGGCGGGCGGTTGTGCATGCCGTTTGCGCTGAAAGTGCTGACGGGCAAGGGCTATTACCTGGTGAGCCAGGCCAGGAACTTGCCGCCGGGGTTGCTGGAGTTGCTGGATTGGCTGGAAGATCGGGCAAGCTTGCACATATAGGCTGGCGTACGCGGTTTTTGTGGGAGCGGCCTTGTGTCGCGATAGGGCTGCGCAGCAGCCCCAGAAACCTGTCCACTCATGCTGAAGCCCTGGGGCCGCTTTGCGGCCCTATCGCGACACAAGGCCGCTCCCACAAAAGCAGAGCAGGCGGCTCAGTACCCGACCGTGAACCGCTGACGCGAATGCTGCGGCTTCTCCAGCTCGTCGAGCATGGCAATCGCGTAGTCGGCAAAGGTGATCCAGCTCTTGCCATCCGCGCCGATCAGCAGGTGATCCTTGCCCGATTTGTAGTGCCCGCTGCGCTCGCCCTCTACGAACTCCGCCGACGGCGACAGGAAAGTCCAGTCCAGGTTCGGCTCGCGCTGCAACGCCTCCAGAAAGCGCACACCGGCAGTGGCCTCGGCCTTGTACGCTTCCGGAAAGTCCGGGCTGTCGATCACTCGGTGCCCCGACGGCAGCAACAGGCTGCCGGCACCACCCACCACCAGCAGGCGCTTGACCCCAGCCCGCTTGACCGGCTCGATGATCGCATGCGGCTCGATGGTGGAAAAATGCGCAGCGCTCAGTACCGCGTCCACACCCGCCACTGCTGCTTGCAGGGCCGCGCTGTCCTTGGCATCCAGCGCCTTGACGGTCACCCCGTCACGCCCCTGCAGCCGCGAAGGGTCGCGGGCGATGGCCAGCACACTGTGGCCACGGCGCAGGGCCTCTTCCAGCAACTGGCTGCCGGCGCGGCCAGTGGCACCGATGATTGCAATCTTGCTCATGAGATACTCTCCATCAGTTGAACGGAATTACCACTTCATTTCGCCCTTGGCGACCTTGGCCCCCAGCTCCAGCGAGCTTTCATCGGCCAGGCCCGGGTAACGCTGCTTCATGGCCTTGATCAACGCGCCAGCATCTTTCGCCTTGGCGGTTTCAGCATCAAAATCACGTATGTAGTTGGCGGTGAAGCGCACGGCCTCCAGCGAGCGGCTGCTATCGCCCAGGTAATGGCCCGGGATAACCGTGCGCGGCGCCAGCGCTTCGATGTGCGCCAGGGTGCCAAGCCAGTCGGCGTGCGACTTGGCCGTTTGCGTGTCGGCCATCCACACATGAATGTGCTCGGACACCACCACGCCCCCGACCACTGCCTTGATCGACGGGATCCAGACAAAACTGCGATCCGGCTGCGGGCCGTCCAGGCCAACCACTTCGAGGGCCTGCCCTTCCAGTGTCAGCTGGTTACCTTCAAGCACCTGCGGCAGCACCAGACGCGCCGGCTTGTCCGCGCCCATCTGCGGCCCCCAGTACGCCAGCTTGGCGTCCATGGTCTGGCGGATATGTGCAACGGTGGCGGCCGAAGCCAGCACCTTGGCGTCGGGGAAGGCCTGGGTCAGGGTATCCAGGCCGAAGTAGTAGTCCGGGTCACCGTGGCTGATGTAGATGCTGGTCAGCTGCTTGCCACTCGCTCGCAACCGTTGCACCAACTGCTCGGCCTGCGCCTTGCCAAACTGGGCGTCGACCAGCACGGCGTCGTGCTCGCCACTGACGATCACCGAGCTGACCGGGAAGATAGCCGCGTGCCCAGGGTTGTATACCTCCAGCTGCAAGGGCTCGGCGGCCATCACCGGGCCGGCCAGGGTAACGCAGGCCAGCAACAGGCCACGCAAGGGAGTGAACAGGGACATGGGCAACGCCTTCTGAAGAACAATGCCCAACAGCTTAGTTGCCCGATCCGTGACAAAAAATGCCATGCTGGGACATAGTTTGTTTCTGAAACCGGGCAAATCATGGACCGTCTCAACGCTATGCGCGTTTTCGTCACCGTCGTTGACCTCGGCAGCCAATCGGCTGCGGCAGATCATCTGCAGTTGTCCCGGCCGGTGGTGTCACGTTACCTGGCCGAGCTGGAGGACTGGGTCGGCGCGCGGCTGATGCAGCGCACCACTCGCAAGCTCAGCCTTACCGCCGCCGGCCAGGAAACCCTGCCCCGCTGTCGGCAATTGCTGGAGCTGGCCGGCGACCTGCAGGCCGCCGTGCAACAGCCGGATGATGCGCCAAGGGGTGCGCTGCGCATCAGCGTCAGTACTTCATTCGGCCAGGCACAACTGGTGGATGCAGTGGCCGCCTACGTGCGGCGCTACCCCGGGGTGAAGGTGGAGCTGCAGATGCTCGATCGCACGGTCAACCTGGTGGACGAGCGTATCGACCTGGCCATCCGCACCAGCAATGAGCTGGACCCCAACCTGATCGCCCGGCGCCTTAGCGTGTGCCGCTCGGTGGTGTGCGCGGCACCGGCCTACCTGCGCGAGCACGGCACGCCGCAACAGGTCGAAGAGCTGAGCCGGCACAACTGCCTGACCCACGCCTACTTTGGCCACAGCCTGTGGCATTTCGAAATGGCCGGCCAGCAGGTCGCCGTGCCGGTGGCAGGGAACATCAGTGCCAACGAGGCGATGACCCTGCAAAAGGCGGCACTGGCTGGCGCTGGCATCGCCATGCTGCCGACCTACCAGGCCGCCGAGGCCCTGCGCAAAGGTGAACTGGTGCGCCTGCTGCCGGAGGCAAAGCCGCGCGAGCTGAACCTGAATGCGGTTTACACGTCGCGCAAGCACATGCCGGCGACCTTGCGCAGCATGCTGGATTTTCTGGTACAGCGGTTCAAGGACGAGCCGGAGTGGGACCGCGACCTTTGAATCTACGCTTCTACACGAATCGCGCTGTCACTCCTCGACGCTCATGTATTCCTTGGCCCAGCGGATGTAGTCCTCGGGCTGGGTATAGGTGTGCGAGAGTTCGGTGGCGCTGAGGTTTTCCGACTTGTTCTGCTGGCCGCGCTGCAACCGCAGGCAATCGTAGGTGGCCTTGATCGCGGCAAAGTAGGCCGCGTGGCCATCGACCACGATGCGCACGCCCAAGCGTGCCAGGCGCTCGTCGTCACGCAGCTTCGGGTTGCCGTAGGTAACCAGCATCAGCGGTACCGTCAGGTGCTCGGCAATCTGCTCAAGTTGCTCGAAGTCCTTCACACCCACCATGCAGATACCGTCGGCACCGGCCTTCTGGTAGCTCTGGGTACGCACGATGATTTCTTCGGTGGTGAGCACGCCTGCGTTGGTACGGGCAATGATCGACAGCGCGGAGTCTACCCGTGCCTCCAGTGCCGCACGGATCTTGCCGACGCCCTCTTCGACCGGGATCAGGTCGGTGGACTTGCGCCCGAACTGGGCAGGCAGCAGGGTGTCCTCGATGGTCAGCGCAGCCACGCCGGCGCGCTCCAGTTCGATCACCGTACGCATGACATTCAGCGCGTTGCCATAGCCGTGGTCAGCGTCAGCCAGTACCGGCAGTTGCGCCACGCGGCCAATACGCGTGGCCTGCTCGACGAACTCGCTGAGGGTGATCAGGGCGAAGTCCGGTGCCGCCAACACCTGCAGCGAAGCGACGGAACCACCGAGGATGCCGACCTCGAAGCCCAGGTCTGCGGCGATGCGTGCCGACATCGGGTCGAACACCGAGGCCGTGTGGAAGCAGGAACCTGAAGCGAGCAGCTCGCGGAAGGCAAAACGCAAATCTTGATGGGAAGCCTTGGGCATGATCACTCCGCAAATAAGTTGAAATTTGAACGGTAACTACCGACCCCTGTAATCGGGTCTACCTGACCTGTTCCAACCGTCGCCATCTGGGCGGTCATGCTCGACATGCAGGCAGAGGAATAAAAGGTGTGGGAGACAGTGGCGCGAAAAACCGGCGGCATACTGTTGCACCAAGCTGGTGCAAGCCCCGGATTTCAGCCTCTGTGGCATACCAACGATATCACGCAGCCATGCAGCACTGGATGAATGCGCCAATGCCGATTCGGCATAGGGGATGCAGATAGTACATAGGAAGCTACCTAACTCAGGTTACAATCCGGGTACTTCATGCTGGCCTATTCGCGGGTAAACCCGCTCCCACAGGGACCGCACACCCCTCAAGACCAGCGCCGTCCCTGTGGGCGCGGGTTAACCCGCGAAAGGGCCGGTACATGTCACCCATTACCCGATAAGGTCCTTCCGTGACAGCCGCCCTGCCCCCCACCACCCTGCGCAACGTGCTCACCGCCCTGATGCTGGCGATTTTCCTCGGTGCCCTGGACCAGACCATCGTCGCCGTCTCGCTGCCAGCGATCTCGGCCCAGTTCAACGATGTCGGCCTGCTGGCCTGGGTCATCTCCGGCTACATGGTGGCCATGACCATAGCCGTGCCGATCTACGGCAAGCTGGGAGACCTGTACGGCCGGCGGCGGATGATCTTGACCGGCATCAGCCTGTTCACCCTGGCCTCGATCGCCTGCGCCATGGCCCTGGACATGCAGCAACTGGTGCTGGCCCGGGTACTGCAGGGTATTGGTGCCGGCGGCATGGTCTCGGTAAGCCAGGCGATCATCGGCGACTTCGTCCCCCCACGCGAGCGCGGTCGCTACCAGGGTTACTTCAGCAGCATGTACGCGGTGGCCAGCGTCGCCGGGCCGGTGCTGGGCGGCTGGCTGACCGAGTACCTATCGTGGCGCTGGGTGTTCTGGATCAACCTGCCGCTAGGGCTGGTCGCCTTGTGGGCAATCCGCCGTGCCCTCGGCGGCATGCCAGCGCAGCGCCGCGAGGTGCAGGTGGACTACCTCGGCGCGGTGCTGCTGATCCTCGGCCTGGGCAGCCTGTTGCTGGGTATCACCCTGGTTGGCCAGGGCCACGCCTGGGGCGACCCGGCCGTGTTGGCCCTGTTCGCCTGCGCCGTGCTGGGCCTGGTGCTGTTCATTGCCCATGAACGCCGCTGCCCGGAACCGCTGTTACCGCTCGGCCTGTTCAACAACCGGGTTGCTGTGCTGTGCTGGGGGGTGATCTTTTTCGCCAGTTTCCAGTCGATTTCCCTGACCATGCTCATGCCGCTGCGCTACCAGGGCATCACCGGTGCCGGTGCCGACAGCGCTGCCTTGCACTTGCTGCCGCTGGCGATGGGGCTGCCCATGGGCGCCTTCACCGGCGGGCGCATGACCAGCCGGACCGGGCGCTACAAGCCACAGATCCTTGCCGGTGCGCTATTGATGCCGCTGGCCATTTTCGCCATGGCCCTGACCCCGCCACAGTCGGCATTGCTCAGTGCACTGTTCATGCTGCTGACCGGCATTGCCTGCGGCCTGCAGTTCCCGACCTCACTGGTGGCCACGCAAAGCGCGGTGGACAGCAAGGACATCGGCGTGGCCACCAGCACCACCAACCTGTTCCGCTCGCTAGGTGGGGCCATGGGGGTGGCGTGCATGTCCAGCCTGTTGCTGGCGCTACTGCACCAGGGCGGGTTCGAATTGCTGGGTAATCCGTTGCTTGGGAGCTTGAAGGCCGGCGAGGTAGACTTGGTGACGCAGGGGCGCTTGCTGGAGACGTTCCGCCAGCTGTTGATGGGAAGTGCGCTGATCGCGGTACTTGGGCTGGTAGCGGCAGTGGCATTGCCAGATCGACAACTGCGCGGACGCTAAAGGCTCGCGCGATTTCTGTGGGAGCGGCCTTGTGTCGCGATAGGGCTGCAAAGCAGCCCCAGCAATTTGTGCATCGCTGCTGAAACCTTGGGGCCGCTTTGCGGCCCTATCGCGACACAAGGCCGCTCCCACAGGGTTAGTGCCTTGTTCAGAGTCATCCGGAAGCTTTAATCCTCTGTTAATACAAAGAGGAAACACTCCCTCACAATCCTTCACAAAGTGTCATTTGCGCAGAGCCGGGCTCAAGCGCAGCATATCCAGCCCGGTGTCGACCCATTTTTCGACATCACCCAACAGGTCGACACTGTCAGGCAGCAACAGCCAGCGCCCGATCAGGCCATCGACATACGCAAACATGGCCACCGCCGCGCGCTCGACATCCAGCTCGCCAGGCAACTGGTCCCGGCGCACGGCATTGGCCAACGCCAGGGCAATGCCCTTGTGGCAATCCAGCACCGCACCTTGGCGCTGCTGGCGAATTTCACACATGTCATCGGTGAACTCGCACTTGTGATGCAGGATTTCATTGATACGTCGGGTTCGGGCATCGAGCACCAGCTCGTTGAACACCTGCAGCAGCAGCTTGCGCATGCAGCCAAGCGGGTCGACTTCGTCCTCGCTTTCGCTCGCCCGCGCCAGGTGGTCATGGGTTTCGTGCAGGCTGTCGAGCAACGCCTGCACCAGCTCGGCCTTGTTGTTGAAGTGCCAGTAGATCGCCCCCCGCGTAACACCCGCCAGCTCGGCGATGTCGGCCAGGGTGGTTCGCGCTACCCCGCGCTTGTAGAAGGCCTTTTCCGCCGCCTCGATGATCTGGGCGCGGGTTTCCTGGGCTTCTTCTTTGGTTCTACGGACCATGGCAGTACAACCTCATCTGGCCCGAACGCGCAGCGCGTGCGGGGAACGCTCCGGTTGCACCTCTGCAGGGTGCCTCACGGATGAGCTAATCAAGGGCTGTGGCAGTACAGGAGTACAACCCAGCGGTATTTACAAACAACCATGAATGTAAGTATATTCCTTAGCAAGCTATTTATCCACCGGATAGCACTTTTTCCAGATCAAGACTCTTCCATTACTCTTGAGCGTCTCACTGCTCCAGCGACCCGAGGATCCTCATGCAATTCAAGCCAGCCGTTACCGCTCTGGTTTCCGCCGTCGCCCTGGCAACCCTGCTCAGTGGCTGTAAGAAAGAGGAAGCAGCGCCTGCGGCGCAGGCTCCTCAGGTCGGCGTCGTGACCATCCAGCCGCAAGCCTTCACCCTGACCTCGGAATTGCCGGGGCGTACCAGTGCCTACCGCGTCGCCGAAGTGCGCCCGCAGGTCAACGGCATCATCCTCAAGCGCCTGTTCAAGGAAGGCAGTGAGGTCAAGGAAGGCCAGCAGCTGTACCAGATCGACCCTGCCGTGTACGAAGCCACCCTGGCCAATGCCCAGGCCAACCTGCAGTCCACCCGCTCGCTGGCCGAGCGCTACAAACAGCTGGTCAACGAACAGGCCGTATCGAAGCAGGAATACGACGATGCCAGTGCCAAACGATTGCAGGCCGAAGCTTCGCTGAAAAGCGCACAGATCGACCTGCGCTACACCAAGGTTCTGGCACCGATCAGCGGCCGCATCGGCCGCTCTTCGGTCACCGAAGGTGCGCTGGTCAACAACGGCCAGACCAACGCCATGGCCACCATCCAGCAACTCGACCCGATCTACGTCGACGTCACCCAGTCCACCGCCGAGCTGCTCAAGCTGCGCCGTGAACTGGAAAGCGGCCAGCTGCAGAAGGCCGGCGACAACGCCGCCTCGGTCCAGCTGGTGCTGGAAGACGGCAGCCTGTTCAAGCAGGAAGGCCGCCTGGAGTTCTCCGAAGTCGCGGTCGACGAGACCACCGGCTCGGTAACCCTGCGCGCGCTCTTCCCCAACCCCGATCACACCCTGCTGCCAGGCATGTTCGTGCATGCGCGGCTGAAGGCCGGGGTCAACACCAACGCCATTCTGGCCCCGCAACAGGGCGTTACCCGTGACCTGAAAGGCGCGCCGACCGCCCTGGTAGTCAACCAGGAGAACAAGGTCGAGCTGCGCCAGCTCAAGGCCAACCGTACCCTGGGCAGCGACTGGCTGATCGAGGAAGGCCTCAACCCAGGCGACCGCCTGATCACCGAAGGGCTGCAGTACGTGCGCCCAGGCGTCGAGGTCAAGGTCAGCGAAGCCACCAACGTCAAGAAGCCGGCCAGCCCTGTCCAGGCCAACGCAGCGAAAGCAGACGCCAAAGCGGAGTAAACCATGTCGAAGTTCTTTATCGATCGCCCGATCTTCGCCTGGGTGATCGCCTTGGTGATCATGCTGGTCGGGGCCTTGTCGATCCTGAAGCTGCCGATCAACCAGTACCCCAGCATCGCGCCGCCGGCCATCGCCATTGCCGTGACCTACCCGGGCGCCTCGGCGCAAACCGTGCAGGACACCGTGGTGCAGGTGATCGAGCAGCAGCTCAACGGTATCGACAACCTGCGTTATGTGTCGTCGGAAAGTAACTCCGACGGCAGCATGACCATTACCGCCACCTTCGAGCAGGGCACCAACCCCGACACCGCGCAGGTGCAGGTACAGAACAAGCTGAACCTGGCCACCCCGCTGCTGCCGCAGGAAGTGCAGCAGCAAGGTATCCGCGTTACCAAGGCAGTGAAGAACTTCCTGCTGGTGATCGGCCTGGTGTCCGAAGACGGCAGCATGACCAAGGACGACCTGGCCAACTACATCGTCTCCAACATGCAGGACCCGATCTCGCGTACCGCAGGTGTGGGTGACTTCCAGGTGTTCGGTGCACAGTACGCCATGCGTATCTGGCTCGATCCGGCCAAGCTGAACAAGTTCCAGCTGACCCCGGTCGACGTCAAGACCGCAGTAGCCGCGCAGAACGTGCAGGTGTCTTCCGGCCAGCTCGGCGGCCTGCCGGCCATGCCGGGTACCCAGCTGAACGCCACCATCATCGGCAAGACGCGCCTGCAAACCGCCGAGCAGTTCGAGAAGATCCTGCTCAAGGTCAACAACGATGGTTCGCAGGTACGCCTGAGTGACGTCGCCCAAGTCGGCCTGGGTGGTGAAAACTATGCGGTCAGCGCCCAGTTCAACGGCAAGCCGGCCTCCGGCCTTGCAGTAAAACTGGCCACCGGCGCCAACGCCCTGGACACTGCCAAGGCACTGCGCAAGACCATCAGCGACCTGGAGCCGTTCTTCCCGCCTGGAGTGAAAGCGGTATTCCCGTATGACACCACCCCGGTGGTCACCGAATCGATCAGTGGCGTAATCCACACCCTGATCGAGGCCGTGGTCCTGGTGTTCCTGGTGATGTACCTGTTCCTGCAGAACTTCCGCGCCACCATCATCACCACCATGACCGTACCGGTGGTGTTGCTGGGTACCTTCGGCATCCTTGCCGCCGCAGGCTTCAGCATCAACACCCTGACCATGTTCGCCATGGTCCTGGCCATCGGCTTGCTGGTGGACGACGCCATCGTCGTGGTGGAGAACGTCGAGCGGGTAATGTCCGAGGAAGGCTTGCCGCCCAAGGAAGCCACCAAGCGCTCCATGGAGCAGATCCAGGGTGCCCTGGTGGGTATCGCCCTGGTGCTCTCGGCGGTACTGCTGCCCATGGCGTTCTTCGGCGGCTCCACAGGTGTGATTTACCGGCAGTTCTCCATCACCATCGTTTCGGCCATGGGCCTGTCGGTGCTGGTGGCGCTTATCTTTACCCCGGCCCTGTGCGCCACCATGCTCAAGCCGCTGAAGAAGGGCGAGCACCATGTGGCCAAGCGCGGCTTCTTCGGCTGGTTCAACCGCAACTTCGACCGCAGCGTAAACGGCTACGAGCGCAGCGTCGGCGCCATCCTGCGCAACAAGCTGCCGTTCCTGCTGGCCTATGCGCTGATCGTGGTCGGCATGATCTGGCTGTTTGCCCGCATCCCCACCGCCTTCCTGCCGGAAGAAGACCAGGGCGTCCTGTTTGCCCAGGTACAGACCCCGGCCGGTTCCAGTGCCGAGCGCACCCAGGTGGTCGTCGACCAGATGCGTGAGTATCTGCTGAAGGAAGAAGCCGACACCGTCGCGTCGGTGTTCACCGTCAACGGCTTCAACTTCGCCGGCCGTGGCCAGAGCTCGGGTATGGCGTTCATCATGCTCAAGCCGTGGGACGAGCGTTCGGCAGAGAACAGCGTGTTCAACCTGTCGCAACGTGCCCAACAGCACTTCTTCAGCTTCCGCGATGCGATGGTGTTCGCCTTCGCCCCGCCAGCGGTACTCGAACTGGGTAACGCCACCGGCTTCGACGTGTTCCTGCAGGACCGCGCCGGCGTCGGCCACGAGAAGCTGATGGAAGCACGCAACCAGTTCCTGGCCAAGGCCGCGCAAAGCAAGATCCTCATGGCAGTGCGCCCGAACGGCCTGAACGACGAACCGCAGTACCAGCTGACCATCGATGACGAACGTGCCAGCGCCCTGGGCGTGACCATTGCCGACATCAACAACACCCTGTCGATTGCCTTGGGTGCCAGCTACGTCAACGACTTCATCGACCGCGGCCGGGTCAAGAAGGTGTACATCCAGGGCGAGCCAAACTCGCGGATGAGCCCGGAAGACCTGCAAAAGTGGTACGTACGCAATGGCGCTGGCGAGATGGTGCCATTCTCCTCCTTCGCCAAGGGTGAGTGGAGCTACGGTTCGCCAAAGCTGTCGCGTTACAACGGTGTCGAAGCGATGGAAATCCTCGGTGCACCGGCGCCTGGCTACAGTACGGGTGAAGCCATGGCCGAGGTCGAGCGCATTGCTGGCGAGCTGCCAAGCGGCATCGGCTTCTCCTGGACCGGCATGTCCTACGAGGAAAAACTCTCCGGCTCGCAGATGCCGGCACTGTTTGCCCTCTCGGTACTGTTCGTGTTCCTGTGCCTGGCAGCCCTGTATGAAAGCTGGTCGATCCCGATCGCCGTGGTCCTGGTAGTACCGCTGGGTATCATCGGTGCCCTGATCGCCACCAGCCTGCGCGGCTTGTCCAACGACGTGTACTTCCTGGTCGGCCTGTTGACCACCATCGGCCTGGCGGCGAAAAACGCCATTCTGATCGTCGAGTTCGCCAAGGAGCTGCACGAGCAGGGCCGCAGCCTGTACGACGCGGCGATCGAGGCGTGCCGCATGCGTCTGCGCCCGATCATCATGACCTCGCTGGCGTTCATCCTCGGCGTGGTACCGTTGACTATTGCAAGCGGCGCCGGCGCCGGCAGCCAGCACGCCATCGGTACTGGTGTGATCGGCGGCATGATCAGTGCGACCGTGCTGGCTATCTTCTGGGTACCACTGTTCTTCGTCGCAGTGTCGTCGCTGTTCGGCAGCAAAGAGCCGGAAAAAGACGTCACCCCTGAAACTCCACGTTATGAGGCTGGGCAATGACCAAGTCTTTGTTGTCCCTGGCGGTAACCGCATTCATTCTTGGCGGCTGCTCGCTGATCCCCGACTACCAGACCCCGGAATCGCCGGCGGCTGCGCAGTGGCCGCAAGGCCCTGCGTACTCGCCGACGCAGTCGGCGGACGTTGCCGCCGCCGAACAGGGCTGGCGCCAGTTCTTCCACGACCCGGCACTGCAGCAGCTGATCCAGACTTCGCTGGTCAACAACCGCGACCTGCGTGTCGCGGCGCTGAACATCGATGCCTACCGCGCGCAGTACCGCATCCAGCGGGCCGACCTGTTCCCGGCGGTTTCGGCCGATGGCAGCGGCAGCCGCCAGCGGGTGCCGGCGAACATGTCGCAAACCGGTGAATCGGGTATCACCAGCCAGTACTCGGCCACCCTGGGCGTCAGCGCCTATGAGCTGGACCTGTTCGGCCGTGTGCGCAGCCTGACCGAGCAGGCCCTGGAAACCTACCTGTCCAGCGAGCAGGCGCGTCGCTCCACGCAAATCGCCCTGGTGGCCAGCGTGGCCAACGCCTACTACACCTGGCAGGCCGACCAGGCACTGTTCAAGCTGACCGAAGAAACGCTGAAGACCTACGAGGAAAGCTACAACCTCACCCGTCGCAGCAACGAAGTCGGCGTGGCTTCGGCGCTGGACGTCAGCCAGGCGCGTACCGCCGTGGAAGGCGCCCGGGTCAAGTACTCGCAGTACCAACGCCTGGTCGCCCAGGACGTCAACAGCCTGACCGTACTGCTGGGCACCGGCATTCCGGCCGACCTGGCCAAGCCACTGGAGCTCAATGCCGACCAGCTGGCCGAAGTACCAGCCGGCCTGCCGTCGGACATCCTCCAGCGGCGCCCGGACATCCAGGAAGCCGAGCACCTGCTCAAGGCCGCCAACGCCAACATTGGCGCCGCTCGCGCAGCGTTCTTCCCGAGCATCAGCCTTACTGCCAACGCCGGCAGCCTGAGCCCCGACATGGGTCACCTGTTCGCGGGCGGCCAAGGCACCTGGCTGTTCCAGCCGCAGATCAACCTGCCGATCTTCAATGCCGGCAGCCTGAAGGCCAGCCTGGACTATTCGAAAATCCAGAAGGACATCAACGTCGCCAAGTACGAAAAAACCATCCAGACCGCCTTCCAGGAAGTCTCCGATGGCCTGGCGGCGCGCAAGACCTTCCAGGAGCAGCTGCAGGCGCAACGCGACCTGGTGCAGGCGAACCAGGACTACTACCGCCTGGCCGAACGCCGCTACCGCATCGGTATCGACAGCAACCTGACTTTCCTCGATGCCCAGCGCAACCTGTATACCTCTCAGCAATCGCTGATCACCGACCGCCTTTTGCAGCTGACCAGCGAGGTCAACCTGTACAAGGCACTCGGCGGTGGCTGGTATGAGCAGACCGGGCAGGCCAACCAGCAGGCATCGGTGGAAACACCGAAAAGCTGATTGAAGCTGCTACAGCATCAAGCCCACCCTCGCGGTGGGCTTTTTGTTTTCTGTTGCCTGTACTGGCTCTATCGCCGGCACAGGAAAACAATTAACCAACTGGAACATTCCGTTCGATTATCGCCCCATTCCGTTTGCGGCGAATTGCCTCACCCCTGCGCTACCCCGCACCATCCTCCCCACGCAACGTTGCCCAGTTCATCCCTGAAGACCGCACCTGCAGGCCGCATCCTGCAGTTAACCGGCTCGCCCATAAAAACAAGAGATCCACGACAGATGAGCACTTTGCAACCCGCACGCCAGCTGCTGCCCGGCCTGTTGGCCATGTCCTGCGCCCTCCCCGTGTTCGCCGCCGACCAAGGTGGTTTCATGGAGGACGCCAAGGCCACACTCAACCTGCGCAACTTCTACATCAACCGCAACTTCGTCGACCCGGCCTACCCGCAAGGCAAGGCCGAAGAATGGACGCAAAGCTTCATCCTCGACGCACGCTCCGGCTTCACCCAGGGCGTCGTCGGTTTTGGCGTGGACGTACTGGGCCTGTACTCGGTCAAGCTCGACGGCGGTAAAGGCACTACCAACACCCAACTGCTGCCAGTGCACGACGATGGCCGCCCCGCCGATGACTTCGGCCGCCTGGGTGTGGCGCTGAAAGCCAAGCTTTCCGAAACCGAGTTGAAAGTCGGTGAATGGATGCCGGTCCTGCCGATCCTGCGCTCGGACGACGGCCGCTCGCTGCCGCAAACCTTCCGCGGCGGCCAGCTGACCTCGAAGGAAATCGCCGGCCTGACCCTGTACGCCGGCCAGTTCCGCGGCAACAGCCCGCGCAATGACGCCAGCATGGAAGACATGTCGCTGAACGGCAAAGCCGCGTTCACATCCGACCGCTTCAACTTCGGCGGTGGCGAATACACCTTCAACGACAAGCGCACCATGATCGGCCTGTGGGATGCCCAGCTCAAGGACATCTACCACCAGCAGTACCTCAACCTGACGCACAGCCAGCCACTGGGCGACTGGACCCTGGGCGCCAACCTGGGCTATTTCATCGGCAAGGAAGACGGTGCCGAACGCGCCGGCGAGCTGGACAACCGCACCGCCTCGGCCCTGCTCTCGGCACGCTACCAAGGCCACACCTTCTACGTCGGCCTGCAGAAGGTCAGCGGCGACAACGCCTGGATGCGGGTCAACGGCACCAGTGGCGGTACCCTGGCCAACGACAGCTACAACTCCAGCTTCGACAATGCCAAGGAACGCTCCTGGCAGGTACGCCATGACTTCAACTTCGCCAGCGTCGGCGTGCCCGGCCTGACCCTGATGAACCGCTATATCAAGGGTGACAACGTTACCGCTGGCGGTGTGGATGATGGCAAGGAATGGGCGCGGGAGAGCGAGTTGGCCTACGTGATTCAGTCGGGCAGTTTCAAGGACCTGTCGGTGAAATGGCGTAACTCCACCATGCGCCGGGACTTCAGCACCAACTCGTTCGATGAGAACCGGCTGATCGTCAGCTACCCATTGAATCTCCTTTAAACCGACTGGCCTCTTCGCGGGTGAACCCGCTCCTACAGGGATCGCACAGCTCTAGAGCTTATGCAGTACTTGTA
>NZ_JBDJLK010000101.1:0-17797 GCF_039673335.1 Pseudomonas sp. TWI929 | reverse complement strand
ATGGGGCCTCAGCGCTTGACGGGCATCCATGCCCGTCACCTCCCTCCGCAAGCCCTTCGCTCGGCCTCCTGAAGTCGCGAAGATCAAGATCAAGATCAAGATCAAGATCAAAAGCCAGAGCCAGAGCCAGAACCAGATTCTCAGTATCGTGGAGGCAACGGAGTTGAACTGAAGGCACCGACCAGCGGATTGTAAGCATCGGAAGCAAATTCGCACCCATTTGCAGTTGCTCCACGCGACGTGGCGCCTTAGACTGCCGCCCCCTGTAAAAGAGTGCCGATTGGCGCTTGAAGAATTCCGCCGCCGATGCCAAGGCGCCGGCGGCACATGAATCGCCCAAATGCACATTTTTTCATAGAGAAATCGATGACCAAGGAACAGTTGCTGGCCATGTCGGCCGATGACTACATGAACGCCGACCAGCTGGCCTTCTTCGCTGAGCTGCTGCAGGCGATGAAAGTCGAAACCCATGAACGCATCGAGCTCAGCCGCACCACCATCGAAGGCCTGGACACCCCGTCGGACCCTGCCGACGTGGCTTCGGTCGAAGAAGAGCGTAGCTGGCTGGTAAATGCCATCGACCGCGACCAGCGCCTGCTGCCACAGCTGGAAATGGCCCTGGACCGTATTACCGACGAGAGCTTCGGCTGGTGCGATGACAGCGGTGAGCCAATCGGCCTGAAGCGTCTGCTGATCAGCCCGACCACCAAGTACTGCATCGAAGCCCAAGAGCGCCACGAGCAGCTCGATCGCCACCAGCGTCAGGTTTAACCTCGCGCACGGCGCCAAGCCCCACGGAGCAGTCCCTGGGGCTTTTTGCGTTTCTTGCAAGCGGCCGGTTTTGTTGCTCGGTGAGTAACACTGCTGTACCGGGATGGGCTGTTTCCTCACCGCCGTCAGGCGTATCATGGCTATATCGTTAGGGTGCTAATTAATTCCGGAGGGAATGATGAATAGCCGAGTCGATGTAGCCGTGATGATTGGTTCAGGTGTGCCGGCAACCCTGCAGGCGTTGGGCAAACGCATCTGTTGGGTGGTGCTGGTCAATGGCGAACGCCGAGGCACCGCATTCGCGACACGTGAAGAGGCGTTGGAATGCCAGGCTGCCTGGTTGCAGCAATTGAAGAAAGGCTTGGCTGCCTGAAAATGTTTATTGCCTCTCGACGGGTTTCAGTGTTTTCGGGCATATTTGTCCTACAGTAATGCGCACATGGATGCTAGGGCTTGTCTTCTTGCAGGCTCACTCCCGTGGTTGCGATTTCTGGCGAGTGATATCAGGCATCACGCTTCCCAAGCCGGGAATGAGCCAAACGCCTTCGGTTGAAGGCGAATCTGGCAAGCCAGAGTAAAGATTCCTGCACGCTGCATCGTCAGCGAGCACAGACATTTCGCATATCGCTTTATTACTCTTTTCGCCTATCGATAAGAAATGGCCGTGCCTCCCCGAGCTTGGGTGAGGGCGGGTTGTAACCGGTTGAGGATTACTTCATTGGCAGTCAGCACTCTTGATACCCATGCATTGTTCGCCCTTGGCGACTTGCGCGGTAAATTGGCCCAGCTGTTCCAGGGCCGCTTTATCTATGTGACCGAACAGAATCCCGAAGGCCTGTACATGGCCGAGATCGACACCGAAAGTGCCTTGGTGGTCGATGACAAGCAGCGCCTGGAGCTGAAAGTAGGCGACCACTTCCGCGCTGCCGTGCTGCCCAGCCGCGAAGGCGGCAAGCTGGAAATGCGCTTTCGCGAAATCAAACTGAACGTTTATGGTGTGGGCGATTACGCCTTCGTATCGGTGCCCGAAGGCGAGGGCATCGTATTCCGTGAAGGCCAGGGCGTGATGCTGGTGTTCGCCGCGCAGCAGCAAGTACAGGAAGGCCTGGGCAAGTTGCTCAAGGCGGTGACCGGCAAGGTTGCCAAATGGCGCAAGGGTGAACTGACCACCTTCAAGGCCAGTGAATGACCGACAGTGGTGATACACCTGCCACGCGTGCCGAGTTTCATCGGCAACACCAGGCAGATGCCGTGGCTGAGGCTGAGCGTTTGCTGGCCAGGCGCGAGGTGTTGCAAAGCGCCTGGCTGACCTGGGTGGCGGGTGAATTGTACCGCCTCGGTCCACCGCCCTATGCTGCCATGGTCCGGCGGGAGTTGCAGCGCCTCAGCCAAGGGTGAGGTGGCAACCGTTCAATTACCGCGATCTCGGCCGCTGCTGACTTCTTCAGGTACCGGTTCTTTCGACATGCGTTTGCGGAACAGTGCCGCCCGGGCCAGCAACAGCGTGGTGACCGGCACGGTGATCGACAGCAGGACTGGAATCAGCCAGGCGTGCAGTACCGGCGCATCCTTGAGCCACGAGAAGTAGATGATCGAGGCCAGCGCCACGCACCAGGCACCGATGGTCGAGGCCAGTGCCGGCGGGTGCATGCGCTGGAAGTAGTCTTTCAGGCGCAACAGGCCCAGTGCGCCGACCAGGGCGAACAGGCTGCCAGTCAGCAGCAGCACGGCGGTGATCAGTTCCAGCCAGAAGGGTAGTTGCAGGGATTCAGTCATTCGATCACCTCACCGCGCAGCAGGAACTTGGCCAGGGCAAACGAGCCGACGAAGCCGAACAGCGCAATCAGCAGGGCACCTTCGAAGTAGGTGTCACTGGCATAACGGATACCCAGCACCAGCATGGTCAGCATGGCCAGGATGTACAGGTAGTCCAGCGCCAGTACCCGGTCCTGGGCAGACGGGCCGCGGAACAGGCGGATCAGCGCCAGGCCCATGGCCAGGGCGAAGATGAACAGGCTGGCGAGGACAGCGTTGGCGAGCAGGCCTGTCATTGGAAAATCTCCATCAGCGGGCGTTCGTAGGTGTCTTTGAAGTGCGTGATGAAGGCCGCCTCATCGGCCAGGTCGAACACATGCAGTAGCAGCACGCTGCGGTCCAGCGCCAGCTCGGACCAGACCGTACCGGGCACCACCGTGGTGATCATCGACAGCGCTGCCAGGCCATGCGGATCGCGCAGGGCCAGCGGGATGTGGACGAACGCCGAACGTGGCGGTTGCTTGCCGGCGCGCAGCACGCCGCGCGCCACCAGCAGGTTGGACATGATCACATCGAGGCCAACCCGGCCAATCAGCCGGGCAATGACCAGTGGCCGCCGCACATGGGCATGTTGCGGGCGCAGCGGCGCCATCAGCAGTGGCGCCAGTGCGCCAAGCACGGCGCCCAGCAGCAAGTTGCCGGGGCTGACCGAAAGGTTCAGCAACAGCCACAGCGCGAACAGCGAAACCGATAGTAGCGGGGCGGGGAACAGTCGGTTCATGGCTGCACCTGTACGTCGAGCGAGGTGGGGCCAGGAATCGGCCGGGCGGCCATCACGGCTTCGATATAGGCATCGGGGGCCTGCAGGCTGGCGGCAGTGTCCTGGGTATAGCGCAGCAGCGGCTCGGCCTTGAGGCTGAGGACCATGCACAGGCCGAGCAGGATGACGATGGGCAGGCACTCATAGCGGCGCAGCACCGGCGACGGGCGCTCTTCGGGTTTCCAGAAGCGCTGGATACCGACGCGGCCGAAGGCGATCAGTGAGGCCATGCCAGACAGGATCAGCAGGGCTACCAGGCCCCAGCCTGCCGCACCCAACGGTTGCTCGGGCGGCACGCCCAGCCCCTGCGGGTTGAACAGCGCGCTGATCAGGTTGAGCTTGCCAACAAAGCCTGACAGCGGCGGCATGCCGATGATCAGCAAGGCACAGGCAATAAAGCTGAGGCCGAGGAAGGCCATGGTCCACGGGATGATCTGGCCGATCACCACCTTTTGCTCGTCGTCGAGGTTGATGCCCTTGGGCGGGTGCAGCGACTCCAGCGGTGGCGGTATGACGCCTTCTTCATCGTCCAGTGGCGCTTCATTGGCCGAGCGCGAACGCTCGACCAGTTCGGCGAGCAGGAACAGCGCGCACAGCGCCAGGGTCGAGTTGACCAGGTAGAACAACGCAGCGCCGGTGAGCGCCGACTGGGCAAAGCCGACCGCGCCGAGCAGGGTGCCGGCCGAGACCAGGATGCTGAGCGCCGCCATACGCTCCAGGCGCTGCGCGGCCAGGATCGACACCGCTGCCACAGCCAGGGTGACCAGGCCACCGTACACCAGCCATTCACCACCGAAGTGCGCCGAGGCCCCGGCCTGCCCGGAGAACAGCAACGTCCACAGGCGCAGCACGGCATACAGGCCGACCTTGGTCATGATGGCGAACAGCGCAGCCACTGGCGCGCTGGCCGAGGCATAGGCCGGCACCAGCCAGAAGTTCAGCGGCCAGATGCCGGCCTTGACCAGGAAAGCCATGGCCAGAATGGCCGCGCCGGCGTGCAGCAGGCCACGATCGGCCTCCGGCACCAGCGGAATCTTCAGGGCCAGGTCGGCCATGTTCAGTGTGCCGGTTACCCCGTATAGCATCGCCGCGCCAATCAGGAACAGCGACGAGGCGAACAGGTTGATGGCGATGTAGTGCAGGCCGGCGCGCACCCGGGCGCGGCCCGAGCCATGCAGCAGCAGGCCATAGGAGGCGGCCAGCAGCACTTCGAAGAACACGAACAGGTTGAACAGGTCGGCGGTGAGAAAGGCACCGTACAGGCCCATCAACTGGATCTGGAACAGTGCATGGAAGCTGGCCCCGGCACCGTCCCAGCGGGCGCGGGCAAATAGCAGTGCGCTGAAGCCGATGACCCCGGTCAGCGTCAGCAGCAACGCGGACAGGTGGTCCACTACCAGCACGATGCCGAATGGCGCCGGCCAGTTTCCCGGCAGGTACACGCCGATCGACTCCGCCTGGCCCTGGGTGCGCACCCACAGCAGCAGGCAAACCGCGATGGCCAGGCCGGCGAAGGTCGACAGCAGGTTCAGCCGGTCCTTGATCTGCCGGTGCTTTTCGCCCAGCAGCAACATCACCGCAGCGGTGATCAGCGGCAGCAGGATAGGTGCGATGATCAGTTGACTCATACCACTCATTCGTCACGCTCCCGGCCATCGACGTGGTCGGTACCGGTCAGCCCGCGCGAGGCCAGCAACACCACCAGGAACAGCGCGGTCATGGCGAAGCTGATGACGATGGCGGTGAGCACCAGGGCCTGTGGCAGCGGGTCGGTGTAGTGCAGCAGGTCCTGGGTAACGCCGTCCTTGATGATCGGCTCCTTGCCGATGAACAGGCTGCCCATGCTGAAGATGAACAGGTTGACCCCGTACGACAGCAGGCATAGGCCCATGATCACCTGGTAGGTACGTGGGCGCAGGATCAACCATACCCCCGAGGCGGCCAGCACGCCGATGGCGACTGCAATCACTTCTTCCATCAGGCGGCTCCTGCTTGGCTGGTTTTCGCCGGGTTGCCCGGGCGGTAGGCGCGCACCGACTGGTGCGCCAGGGCGGTGAGGATCAGCAGGGTCGAGCCGACCACCACGGTGAACACGCCGACATCGAAGAACAGCGCGCTGGCCACGTGCACGTCACCGAGCAACGGCAGGTACAGGTGGGCGGTATGGGTGGTGAGGAACGGGTAGCCGAGCAGCATGGCGCCCACCCCGGTCAGGGTTGCGCACAGCAGCCCGGTGCCCATCCAGCGCAGCGGGCGCAGGCTCATCTGCGCCTCGACCCACTGGGTGCCGGCCACCATGTATTGCAGGATGAATGCCACTGACATCACCAGGCCGGCGACAAAGCCGCCGCCCGGCTGGTTATGCCCACGCATGAACAGGTACATCGACACCAGCAAGGCGATCGGCAGCAGCAGGCGCACCAGCACCGCAGGCACCATCATGAAGCCCAGCGCGGTGTCGGTGGCGTGCCGCGGGTTGATCAGGTCGGTGACCACGTCGGGCGCCAGCTGGCGCTGCTGCGCCGGCAATTGCATGCTCTCCTTCGGTGGGCGGAAGCGCCGCAGCAGGGCGAACACGGTCAGCGCCACGGCCACCAGCACGGTGATTTCACCGAGGGTATCGAAGCCGCGGAAATCGACCAGCATCACATTGACCACGTTGGTGCCGCCGCCCTGGGGCAGCGCCCGGCTCAGGTAGAACGAGGAAATGTCGTTGGGTGTCGGGCGGGTCAGCATGGCATACGACAGTACGGCCATCCCGCCGCCCACCAGCACTGCCAGCAGCAGGTCGCGCAGGCGGCGCATGCGCGCACGCTCCAGGCTGCCGGGCAGCGGCGACACGCCTTCGATCCGCCGCGGCAGCCAGCGCAGGCCGAGCAGGATCAGCACGGTGGTGACCACTTCAACCACCAGCTGGGTCAGGGCCAGGTCGGGTGCGGAGAACCAGACGAAGGTAATGCACGTCATCAGGCCGCAGACGCTGACCATGATCAATGCCGCCAGGCGGTGGTACTTGGCCTGATAGGCAGCGCCGATGGCGCAGGCAATGGCGATCAGCCACAGCGCGACAAACACCCCCGAGCCTGGAATTTTCGGCCGGTCGCCCCAGCTCAGGCCGCTGTAGAGCATGGGCGTGAGGCCGGCGAGAAACGCTGCAACCACCAGCATGAACAACTGCGACTGCAGGCGGCGGGTGGTGAGCAGACGCTCGATACGCCGCGCCAGCAGCATCAGTTGAACCTGGCCGTGCTCGAACAGGCGCTTGCCGTTGAAGCGCTCGATTACAGGCGGGTAAGGGAAACGGCCCAGGCGCAGCTGCTTGCGCAGCAACAGGTACAGCACGATACCGCCGCTCATGGCCACCAGGCTCATGATCAGTGGCGCGTTCCAGCCGTGCCAGATGGCCAGGCTGTATTCCGGCAGGGTGCCACCCACCACCGGCAGCGCGGCGGCGGCCAGCAGCGGGCCGACCGATTGGGCGGGGAAGATGCCCACCACCAGGCAGGTGAGTACCAGCAGCTCGACCGGGGCGCGCATCCAGCGTGGCGGCTCATGCGGGGTGTGGGGCAAGTCCTGGGCAGTAGGCCCGAAGAACACATCGACGGTGAAGCGCAAGGCATAGGCCACGCTGAAAGTACCGGCCAGGGTGGCGATTACCGGCAGTGTGGCTTCGACCCAGGCGGTGGAGCTGATGAACACCGTTTCGGCGAAGAACATTTCCTTCGACAGGAAACCGTTCATCAACGGCACGCCAGCCATCGAGGCGCTGGCGACCATGGCCAGGGTGGCGGTGTACGGCACCAGGCGGATCAGGCCGCTGAGGCGGCGGATATCCCGGGTACCGCTTTCGTGGTCTATGATGCCGGCGGCCATGAACAACGAGGCCTTGAAGGTGGCATGGTTGAGAATGTGGAACACTGCGGCGACAGCAGCCAGCGGGCTGTTCAGGCCCAGCAGCAGGGTAATCAGGCCCAGGTGGCTGATGGTCGAATAGGCCAGCAGGCCCTTGAGGTCGTTCTGGAACATCGCGGCGAAGGCGCCGAGCAGCAAGGTGATTGCGCCGGCACCGCCGACGATCCAGAACCATTCTTCGCTGCCGGATAGCACCGGCCATAGGCGTGCCAGCAGGAATACCCCGGCCTTGACCATGGTGGCCGAGTGCAGATAAGCCGATACCGGCGTGGGCGCTGCCATGGCGTGGGGCAGCCAGAACTGGAAGGGGAACTGTGCGCTCTTGCTCAGGGCGCCGATGAGGATCAGGGGCAGCAGCACCGGGTACAGCGCATGCTGGCGGATGGTGTCGCCGGCAGCCAGGACCTTGTCCAGGTCGTAGCTGCCGACCACATGGCCGAGCAGCAGGGCCCCTACCAGCAGGCACAAACCTCCCGCACCGGTCACCATCAGCGCCATATAGGCGCCGCGGCGGGCATCGGCGCGGTGGTGCCAGTAGCCGATCAACAGGAAGGAGAACAGGCTGGTCAGTTCCCAGAAGAATACCAGTTGGATCAGGTTGCCAGAGATTACCAGGCCCAGCATGGCGCCCATGAAGGCCAGGAAGAAGGCGAAGAAGCGCGGCACCGGGTCTTGCGGCGACATGTAATAGCGCGCATACAGCGACACCAGCGTGCCGATGCCCAGCACCAGCAGCGAGAACAGCCAGGCGAAGCCGTCCATGCGCAGCACCAGGTTCAGCCCCAGGCTGGGCAGCCACAGGAATTCTTCGCGAATCACCCCGCCGTGGGCAACCTGAGGGTAAAGCAGTGCTACCTGGACGGTACCGACCAGGGCTACGAGCCCGGCAAGAAGGGACTCGGCGTTACGTGCGTTGTGCGGCAGCACGGCTGCCAGGCAACTGCCCACGAACGGCAGAAGCAATAGCACTATCAATGACATAGCGGCCTATTCTGGAGAAGTTTGCAAAGAATCATACGTGTCAAGGTGATGATCACCAACACGCAAGCTGTCGCAGAATCCTACAAACAGGCTGTGACAAGCGGTTTTTTTATAACAGTTCTTTACAAAGCATAGCCGCTGTTGCCCGCTTTACAGTCCGGCCTGGCGTTCGCCTTGATCCTGTACATCGCCTGCTTCGGCAGCTTCACGCGGGCGCCGCACCTTGAGTTCGCTGGCTACCACCGCGATCACGATCAGCAGGCCGCCGAGCAGGGCCACGCCCGGCAGGCGTTCGCCGGCGATGCGCCCGACGATGCCGGCCCATACCGGCTCGCCGGCATAAATGAGCGTGGCGCGGGTGGGCGAGACCGACTTCTGCGCCCAGTTCATCGCCACCTGGATCACCGCGCTCATGGCACCCAGGCCTACTGCGCTGGCCAGTAGCAGCCAGGAGAAGTCGGGGATGCGTTCCTGGGTCGGTACGATCATCAGGAATGCCAGCAGCGATGCGGTCGCCAGTTGTACCACGGTGACCCGGCGCACATCGACCTGGCCGGCGTAGCGGCTGATCAGGATGATTTCGCCGGCAATGGCCACGGCACTCACCAGGGTTACCAGTTCGCCCTCGCTGAAGCGCAGGCTGCCGCCTTCCGGCCCAGCCAGCAGCATCAGGCCGACAAACGCCAGGCAGATACCGACGCTGGGCATCAGGCCTGGCCGCCGACCCAGTACCAGCCACTGCAGCAGCGGCACGAATGGCACGTACAGCGCAGTGATGAACGCCGACTGGCTGCTGCTGATGGTTTGCAGGCCCATGGTCTGCAAGCCATAGCCGAGCATGATCGATACGCCGATCAGCATGCCGGCTTTCAGTTCGGTAAAGGTCAGCCCAGGCAGTGCCCGCGCCGAGACCACGCCAACGAACAACGCGGCTGCGGCAAAACGCAGGCCGACGAAGAACATCGGGCCGCTGACAGTCATCACGTTGTGCACCAGCAGGAAGGTGCCGCCCCACAACATGGTGATGAACACCAGTACCAGTTCTGCCTTGCTCAGGCGAAAGGTAACGGCGGGGGTCGGCTTGCTGCTGGGCTGGCTCATGGTCTTGCGTACTCGGAGGGGGCGGCGCACAATTGCCGCAAAGTGAGCAGTATACTGCGCAATATCGACCAGTGAGCAATATAGTGCACAAAGATTCTTCGCACCGAGCATCGGTGCTGCAACATGTCAGCCACAATGTACGCAGCCTGCGCAATGCCGCTGGCATGAGCCAGACCGCGCTGGCCGAGCGCTCCGGGGTCAGCCGCCGCATGCTGGTGGCGATCGAGGCGGGTGAAAAGAATGTCAGCCTGACTACCCTGGACCTGATTGCCGAAGCCTTGGGCGTGGCTTTCAGTACCCTGATCCAGGCCCCTGACCAGCGTGACCCCGGGCGTATCGAAGAGCTGGCCTGGGCCGGTGAACACCTGCAAAGCAGGGCGGTGTTACTCGGCACCAGCCCGGCGCGGCGCGAGGTGGAACTGTGGGAATGGACCCTGGCACCGGGCGAGTGCTATTCCAGCGAGGCCGATGCCGAGGGTTGGAGTGAGCAGATCTATGTGGCTGAAGGGCAACTGACGCTGATCATCGAAGGGGTCGAGCACCGCCTGCAGGTGGGGCAGTTCCATGTCTTTCCCAGCAATTGCCGGTATGCCTACCGCAATGATGGCGCGGTGGCGGTGCGCTTTGTGCGCAATGTGGTGATCTGAGTTTGCAGGATTGGGGCTGCTGCGCAGCCCATCGCGACGCAAGGCCGCTCCTGCAAGGGATCGCGTACCTTCTGTGGGGGCGGCCTTGCGTCGCGAAAGGGGCGCAAAGCGCCCCCAAAATTTCAAGCCATATCAGCGATCCAGCAGTTCATCGGTCTTCACCACCTTGGCATAGGCAAACGCCAACGCCGCCATCGCCGAATCATGCACCTGCGCTGCCGGCACCTGCTTGCCGTCGAACGCCAATGGCAGGGTCGCGCAGGCATCGTGCGCCACGGTCACTTCATAGCCCAGGTCGGCCGCGGCACGGGTGGCGGCGTCGATGCACATGTGGCTCATGCTGCCAACGATGGTCAGGGCCTCGACGCCGTGGCGGTCCAGGGTGTGCTCAAGGTCAGTACCCAGGAAAGCGTTGACCTTGTGCTTGAGTACCACCGGCTCGCCCGCCACCGGTTCGACCTTGCTGTGGATGGCCGCACCCTGCGAACCAGGGGCGAAGAAGGGCGCATCGGCGCTGTCGAACTCGTGCCGCACATGCACCACCAGGTCGCCCCGTTGGCGCGCCGCCGCCAGCAGGCGGGCAGCATTGTCGGCCGCCTGGTCGGCGCCGTCGAGGGTCCACTTGCCGCCCGGGAAGTAGTCGTTCTGGATGTCGATGATGATCAGTGCCTGCTTGCTCATGCTGCCTCCTGTGGCAGTAGTCGTTGGATGACGTTAGTTATAGGCTGTGTGCACTGACCTGAGGATTGGCGCGAACGACACTATGCGGGCAAAAACTGACAACCCTGCCATCCTCGACATCGGCCTGCTGCTATACCCCGGCGTGCAGCGCGCCGCCGTGCATGGCCTGGCCGACCTGTTCCTGGTGGCCAACCGGGTTGCTGCCGAGCTGGGGGCCGTCGAGTTGCCGCAAGTTCGCGTCAGCTACTGGCAGGTAGACGAGGCGGGGCAATTGCAGCCGGCCCCTGATAGCCCACTCGCTGTCGACGCTGCCCTACGGGTGTTGATCATTCCGCCGAGCCTGGAATCGGCACCGCAAGCCGAACTGCTCGACCGCCATCGCACGTCGTTGTGCCAGCTGCACGGGAGCGGCACGGTGCTGGCATCGGTGTGCATCGGGGTGTTCTTCATTGCCGCCAGCGGCTTGCTGGACGGGCGCCCGGCCTGCACCCACTGGAACTACGTGCATTCGCTTGCCCAGCGCTTCCCCAGCATACGGGTAGAGGCCCAGCAGCCGTTGCTGGACGACGGTGACATCGTGACCTCGGCCGGGTTGATGGCCTGGACTGACTTGGGCCTGCGCCTGCTGGAGCGCTTTCTGGGGGCGACGGTGGCGCGGGAGACTGCCCGCTACCTGGCGGTTGAGCCGGTCACGGCACCCTTGCCTGGGGCGTTGTTCAACCCGCGCCTGGATCACGGCGACGAAGCAGTACTGAAAGTGCAGCATTGGCTGCAGGGCAATGGCGGGCAGGATGCCGACCTTGCCGCCATGGCGGCTTGTGCAGGGCTTGAAGAACGTACCTTCCTGCGGCGCTTTCGTGCAGCCACGGGGCTGCGCCCGACCGAATACTGCCAACAAGTGAGGGTGGGGCGGGCGTGCCGCTTGCTGGAATTTACCCGGCGCAATGTCGAGCAGATCGCCTGGGGTGTCGGTTACCAGGACCCAGGCGCGTTTCGCAAGGTGTTCCAGCGTATCACCGGCCTGACCCCGAGTGATTATCGGCGTCGCTTTGCAGTATCTGGTTAGCGGTGCGCCGCATGCAGGGCAGAAAAACCACTTGACCTTGACTTAACTTGAGGTTTTACCCTGCACGGCATCGCGCAGCATGCGTCCGAAGCCAGGAGACCGTTGATGACGGCGACACCTCATGCCCTGTGGTTCACCCAGATGATTGAATATGAAGTGCCCAGCATGTGCCAGCAAGCACTGGCCCAGGCGTTGGTTGCGCGCAGCGAAGAACTGGCCACGCTTTGTGAAGGGCTGCAGGGTGTCAGTATCCAGGCCAGCGATGATGGCAGCCGGGTGCTGCAGTACCTGCAATGGCAGTCGCGCCAGGCCTGGGCGGCGGCAGCCGTGCATTTCGTCGAGGAGCCGTTCCTTGACTTGCTTGCCCGGCACCAGGCGCGTGGCGTCAACTTTGCTGCCTACCAGGCACTGCGCAGCCTGGTGCGCGGTGCCGATGGCGGCCTGCATTGCCAGGTAGGCGAGCCTCAGGCATACCACGGCGCGTAGTGCGGGTAGCGGTTCAGGCGGGCACCGACGACCATTTCGCTGATCCATGCCGCCAGGATCGAACTGTAGGCCTTCTGGCTCTCTTCGCTGGATAACGCGTGGTCGGCACCATCGACAATGCGGTGGGTGAGCGAATGGGCGCTGACGAATGCTGAACGGTAGCTCATCAGGGTGCTGTGCGGCACGTAGTCGTCCTGCTCGGACTCCACCAGCAACACATCCCCGCCAAACTCGGCGCAGGCTGCCAACGCGCGGTTGTCCGCCGGCCCGAGCGGGCGCTGGCGGTAGGCGTTCAAGCGTTGGCGGTCGAGGGTTTGCTTGGGGGCATTCCATTCATCGTCCCAGTACATGGCGGGTACCCGCAGGGCTAGCCATTTGACCGGCCGCTCGCGGGTCAGCAAGGTGGCCAGGTAGCCGCCATAACTGCTGCCGATGATGGCAATGGCGCTGCTGTCCACCGCCGGGTGGCTGAGCAGCCGGTCGTAGGCCACCAGCAGGTCCTGGAGGTTTTGTTCGCGGGTGACCGTCAGGCGTTGGCTTTCGGTTTTTTCATGGCCGCGCAGGTCGAAGGTCATGCACACGCAGCCAAGCCCGGTAATGTGCCTGGCACGGGCCAGGTCGCGTTGCTGGCTACCGCCCCAACCGTGGACGAAGAGGATGCCCGGCATCTTGCTGCCAGGGCTGACCAGGGTACCGACGATGCTGTCGTTCTCGACTTGCAGTTCAACGGTTTCACTCTGAGTGGCCATGTTCGCGAATCCGCGCAAATTTGCTGAGTTGTCCGAGTTCACTGTCGTTTCCTTGGTAGAAGAGGGTGGCGTCAGTGGGTAGGTCGGGGGTGCCGAACACTTCATGGGTGGAGGCACGCACCTGTTGCAATGCCGGGTCGTCGGCAAAAGCCTGCAAGGCCAGCAGCTCGGCACTGCTGGCACCGCCCAGGCGCCAGGATTGTTCAAGCACGCCGCTGCGCAGCTGGCCCTGAGGGTTCAGGCCGCGAGCGATGTCGTAATTGCGCCGCGAGGCAATGAAACCGGGGAAGTGCTGCTCTGCTGCCTGCTCGTAGGCCATGGCCTGGTTGATGGCCAGGCGCAGGTGATCTTCCAGTGGTAGTTGCAGCAAGGCCTGATAGTCGCCACGCACCACCACCAGGTCGGAGCCGCCGTACACCTCGGTGCCCTGATGGTCGTGCGTCAGTTGCTGGGTGCCGTGGTAGCTGCAGGTCAGGCCGGCCACGCGCACCTGGCCGACGCTGAAAGTTTCTACGTTATTTAAGTCTTCTTCCAGCACCAGCCCCCACAGGGCCAGCTCTTTGTCATCCATATCGGCCAGCAGTGGCTCCAGCGCATCCGCCGTGGCGATGACCTGTTGCCCACGGCCGGCACTGGCCAGCACTGGTTTTATCCGCAACGGGCCGTCCCTCAGTAGCAGCTGCGCGGCATTGCGCGCATCGGCCTTGCTGAATACGGTGTAGCCGCGCAGCAAGGCATCGCTGGCCTGCAGGGCGAAGGCATCGGTCCAGCCAGGGGGGAAGCTGGCCCCTGCCGGCAACGGGTGGGAGATCGCCTTGGTCGCCATGTAGGGGTATGCCACCAGGCCGCCGAACAGGTCCTGTTCGCTGCGGATGCCCATGGCGGCATGGCGCTTGGGGTCGATCAAGGTTTCGGTAGGCAGGTAGTAGTAGCCATCGGCGGCGGTTGGTGAATGGGCTGTTTGTACGTGCGGGCAGCCCAGCAGGCGGGCCAGGCCATCGGCAAGCTTGAGGTGCACGGCCTGCTCATGGTCGGGTGTGTGTTCGCGGGTGTCGAGCAGCACCACTGCGGTTTTCGGGTTGCAGGCACTGGGCATGATCATTTGCCTGTGTGCAATGAATGTACTGAGTGTGAAGCCGGTAATGTGTGGAAGTTCAGCGGGACTTGATCGGTGGTCCTGGCCCAGTTGTAGGAAGTGTCCTGTTGGCACAGGGCATGGCGGGCAATGCATGCCGTGTGTTGGTCGTCGCGATTGCAGGGCTGTGGCGGCTGTTCCATTATCGGCACACTGGATCAACCGTGATGTAGCCGCAGGAGAGCGCATGAACGTTCAGACCACCCTTGAGCAAAGCGTGCCGCAGCGACTGGCGCGCATGCGCCAGGCCATGGCCGCAGAGGGCATCGATGCCTTGCTGGTGCCTTCGGCCGACCCCCACCTTTCCGAATACCTGCCCGGTTACTGGCAGGGGCGCCAGTGGCTGTCGGGTTTCCACGGTTCGGTCGGCACGCTGGTGGTCACGCCTGGG
Source organism: Pseudomonas sp. TWI929 (assembly GCF_039673335.1). Classification (NCBI taxonomy): domain Bacteria; kingdom Pseudomonadati; phylum Pseudomonadota; class Gammaproteobacteria; order Pseudomonadales; family Pseudomonadaceae; genus Pseudomonas; species Pseudomonas sp. TWI929. The sequence goes on along the minus strand of NZ_JBDJLK010000101.1, from coordinate 3,302 downwards.
TTTGCCGGGTTGTGGGTCGATAGCCGCTACTGGGAACAGGCGGATCAAGAGCTGGCCGGCAGTGGCATCGAACTGATGAAGCTGTTGCCGGGCAAGCCCGGTGCACTAGAGTGGCTGGGCGAACACGTCGAGCCCAATGGCAGCGTCGCGGTGGATGGTGCGGTTATGGCCGTGGCCTCGGCGCGTCAGCTGGGCGAGCGGCTGAAGGCGCGTGGGGCGCGGCTGGTCACCGACAATGACCTGCTGGGCCAGGTCTGGGAAGGGCGCCCGGCGCTGCCCGCTAACCCGGTGTACCAGCACTTGCCGCCACACGCCACGGTGAGCAGGGCGGAAAAGCTCGCGCAGTTGCGTCAGGATATGCAGGCCAAGGGGGCCGACTGGCACTTCATCGCCACCCTCGATGACATCGCCTGGCTGTTCAACCTGCGTGGTAGTGATGTGTCCTACAACCCGGTTTTCCTGGCCTTTGCCTTGATCAATCAGCAGCAGGCCATCCTGTTCGTTGGCCAGGACAAGGTGGACGCGCACCTGCGTCAGGTGCTGGCGGTCGACGGCATCGAGGTGCGCGACTACAGCGAAGCAGGCAAGGCACTAGGTACCGTCCCGGGCGGGGGCCGGCTGCTGGTGGATCCGGCCCGGGTTACCTGCGGCTTGCTGGGTAACTTGCCGGCAGAGGTGGTGCTGGTCGAGGGGCTCAACCCCACCACCCTGAGCAAATCCTGCAAAGGTGAAGACGACCTGGTGCACATCCGCCAGGTCATGGAGCAGGACGGCGCTGCCTTGTGCGAATTCTTTGCCTGGTTCGAGGCCAGCCTCGGCCAGCAGGTGATCACCGAATTGACGGTTGACGAGCAGTTGAGCGCCGCGCGTGCCCGCCGCCCGGATTATGTGTCGTTGAGCTTCTCGACCATTGCCGCCTTCAATGGCAACGGGGCGATGCCGCACTACCGTGCTACCGAGCAATCGCATGCGGTTATCGAGGGCGATGGCTTGCTGCTGATCGATTCGGGCGGCCAGTACCTGGGCGGCACCACCGACATCACCCGCATGGTGCCTGTGGGCAACCCGAGCCTTGCGCAGAAGCAGGATTGCACCCGTGTGCTCAAAGGCATGATCGCATTGTCGCGCGCCAGCTTCCCGCGTGGGCTGCTGTCGCCGCTGCTCGACGCCATTGCCCGGGCACCGATCTGGGCCGACCAGGTGGATTATGGCCACGGCACCGGGCATGGGGTGGGTTACTTCATGAACGTGCACGAGGGGCCGCAAGTGATTGCCTACCAGGCGGCGCCCGCGCCGCAGACTGCGATGCAGGTGGGCATGATCAGCTCAATCGAGCCGGGCACGTACCGGCCTGGGCAGTGGGGGGTGCGTATCGAGAACCTGGTGGCCAACCGCGAGGCTGGCAAGAGTGCCTTCGGTGACTTCCTGAACTTTGAGACCCTGACGCTGTGCCCTATCGACACCCGTTGCCTGTTGCCCGAGTTGCTGACCAAGGAAGAGCGGGACTGGCTGAACGGCTATCACGGTAGCGTGCGCGAGCGCCTGGCACCCTTGCTCAAGGGCGAAGCGCTGGCTTGGTTGCAGGTGCGTACTGCGCCGCTGTAAGGGCAAATGAAAAAAAGGGCAAATGAAAAGGGCAGCTTGCGAGCTGCCCTTTTTTTTACTTGCAGATGACGATCATGCTGCGGCTGGTGTAGCCGGCCGGATTGATGCCGAACAAGTAGTCGCCGGGTTCTTCATCGCTATCGCCCGAGCGCGCAATTACCCGATACCCGCGGGTGCCGCAGGAGCTCGCGGCTTTGCTGTAGCAGTTATCCCATGAGGAGGAAAGGCCGGAACAGTTGATATGCAGGCCCTTCTTGCCTCTTTTGACCTCAGTCTTGGCCGTTGCGGCGCATCCAGCAATAGCCAAGATGGCCAGGATGAGCAAAATACGTTTCATTCCTGTCCTTAAATGCAGGGCGGCCCCGCTGTTTCGCCCTGTCGTTATCGCTTTGGTTCGTCCTGAAATTTCCCCAGCGTCCGTGTTCGGTCCAGTAGATAGCGTAAAGATGATGATTCTGTGACAGCTTAATCAGCGAGACGGGCCGCTACAATCATTAATTCTTGCTCAAATGAAAATATTTCTCATATCAGTCCGCTGCGACGGCAGGGCTGGCCTCCTTGCGCATGGACAATGTGGTGCCGACCGACGCGGTAATGATCGCCAGAATCGCCAGCCATTGGGTGGTGGTCAGTACCTCACCGAGGAACAGCAGGCCGGACAGCGCGCCGAACGCTGGCTCGATGCTCATCAGGGTGCCGAAGGTGCGCGCCGGGATGCGCGTGAGGGCAACCATCTCCAGGCTGTAGGGCAGGGCGGTGGACAGTACCGCGACGCCCAGGGCCATGGGGATGACGGCGGGCGTAAGCAGTGCGCTGCCGGCGTGGGCGATACCGATGGGGGCAACGAACAGGGCCGCGACCACCACGCCGAGCGCCGCGCTCTGGATGCCATGCTCGGCACCGGCGCGCTGGCCAAACAGGATGTACAGGGCCCAGCACACACCGGCGCCCAGGGCATAGGCGGCGCCCAGCGGGTCAAGTGCCTGCCCGCCGTGGCCGGCAGGTAGCAACAGCAGCAGGCCGACGATGGCCAGGGCAATCCACAGGAAGTCGATCGGCCGGCGCGAGGAGAAAATCGCCACGGCTAGCGGGCCGGTGAACTCCAGGGCCACGGCGATGCCGATCGGCACCGTTTGCAGAGCCAGATAGAAGAGGAAGTTCATGCCGCCCAGCGCCATGCCATAGATAACGACGTTGCGCAGGGTGTTGGCGGTCATGCGTACCCGCCACGGGCGCAGTATCAGCAGCATGATGATGCTGGCGAAGATCAGGCGCAGGGTGGTGGTGCCTTGTGCACCGATGATGGGGAACATGCTTTTGGCCAGGGAAGCACCGGACTGAATCGATGCCATGGCGATTAGCAGCAGGCCAATCGGGAAGAGGGTAGCGGCCAGGCTGCGGGGCTGGGTGTTCATTTATGTGCGGCGATCCTTGGGCGGGGTGGTGTGGTGCGCAATATAGTGCGCAATTGTGGGGGTGGGGGGCAAGGTTCCTGGCTTTGATTTTGTAGTGCCTGTGAAATCGAGCGCCGCGTGGGCGGCGCTCGATCTGATAGGCGCTGAAGGGGTTGTGGCGAACTCCTGGTAGCCCTGACACGGTCCTTTCCCCTTATATTTCAATTTCTTGAAATTAAAGGTTGACGCGCTTTCGAATCCCCTTATAATGCGCCCCACTTCCAGCGACAACGGAACGACAAA
>NZ_JBDJLK010000100.1:0-17841 GCF_039673335.1 Pseudomonas sp. TWI929 | reverse complement strand
CGCTGCCTGTGCCGCCCCTTCCGCGGGTAAACCCGCTCCTCCAGGTACGCCAAACAACTTGACTGCTGTGGTATCCCGGGCGGAGCGGGTTTACCCGCGAAGAGGCCGGTACAGGCTATAGATGCCCGCCCTGCCCCACTCAACCCTTACTTCAGTACAGCCAGTGCCGCGTTGTAGTTCGGCTCGTCAGCGATTTCGCCAACCAGTTCGCTGTGCAGCACCTTGTCGTTCTCGTCCAGCACCACTACGGCGCGGGCGGCCAGGCCGGCCAGCGGGCCGTCGGCGATGGCAACGCCGTAGTTTTCGAGGAACTCGCGGCCACGCAGGGTCGACAGGTTCTTCACGTTCTCCAGGCCTTCGGCGCCGCAGAAGCGAGCCTGGGCAAACGGCAGGTCGGCGGAGATGCACAGCACCACGGTGTTGGCCACATCGTTGGCCTGGGCGTTGAACTTGCGTACCGAAGTGGCGCAGGTCGGGGTGTCGACGCTCGGGAAGATGTTCAGCACCTTGCGCTTGCCGGCGTAGTCTTTCAGCGACTTGTCGGCCAGGCCTTCACCTACCAGGGAGAAAGCCGGAGCCTGGGCGCCGGCCTGTGGCAGGTTGCCGTTAACCTGGACCGGGTTGCCTTTGAGAGTCACTTGAGCCATGACGAAATCCTTATGCGGGGTTTGAAAAGGACACTGAGTTAAGCATGAAGGCGGCCGGGTGCCTATGGGGGCAAGTGAAATTGTTCTATTGCCAGACAATTCTTGTGGACAAAAAAATACCCGGGTTGCGACAAGCAACCCGGGCATTCTTTATAAAAGGCAGCAAATCAGCTCAGCAAGCCGTACACCACCGAAGTCAGCGCAACCAGGCCAACTGCCACGACAAACACGTTGGACGCTGCACCGCTGTACTTGCGCATCGACGGTACACGGCGAATGGCGTACATCGGCATCAGGAACAGCAGCACCGCCAGGATCGGGCCGCCCAGCGACTCGATCATGCCGAGGATGCTTGGGTTGAGGGTGGCAACGATCCAGCATACCACCAGCATCAGCGCCGCAACAACGCGGTCCAGGGCCTTGGCGCCCGGGCGTGCGCCGGTCTTGGCGATGATGCCCTTGAGGCCTTCGCTAGCACCAATGTAGTGGCCGAGGAACGACTTGGCGATGGCCACGAAGGCGATCAGCGGCGCAGCAAACTCGATGGTCGGGTTGCTGAAGTGGTTGGCCAGGTACGACAGGATCGACAGGTTCTGTGCCTTGGCTTCGGCCAGCTGGGCGCTGCTCAGGGTGAGCACGCAGCTGAACACGAAGAACAGCACCATCACCACCATCAGCAGGTGGGCACGGCGCAGGATCTGGCCGCTGCGCTCATCGGCGTGCTCGCCGTAGCGACGCTTCTGGTCAACAGCAAAGGCCGAGATGATTGGCGAGTGGTTGAACGAGAACACCATCACCGGGATGGCCAGCCACAGGGTGTGCAGGAAGGCCGAAGCCGGCGGCACCTGGGTAGCGCTGTCGAGGATACCACCGGTCCAGTGCGGCACCAGGTACAGGCCCAGCAACGCCAGGGCGACGATGAACGGGTAGACCAGCAGGCTCATGACCTTGACCGTGGCCTGCTCGCCGCAGCGCACGATGGCCAGCAGGCCGAGAATCAGCACGAACGACAGGAGCATGCGCGGCGGCGGCTGCATGTGCAGCTGGTGCTCGATGAAGCTGGACACGGTGTTGGTCAGCGCCACGCTGTAGATCAGCAGGATCGGGAAGATGGCGAAGAAATACAGCACGGTGATCGCAGCACCGGCGGTAATGCCGAAGTGCTCCTTGACCACCTCGGTGATGTCGCCGCCGTTGCGCCCGGACAGGACGAAACGGGTCAGCCCGCGGTGGGCGAAATAGGTCATCGGGAAGGCCAGTATGGCCAGGATCAGCAGCGGCCAGAAGCCGCCAAGGCCGGCGTTGATTGGCAGGAACAGGGTTCCGGCGCCAATGGCTGTGCCGAACAGGCCCAGCATCCAGGTGGTGTCGTGACGCGCCCAGCTGCCGAGGGTGGCGGGGGTCGATTCTACAAAGCGTTGTTCAACGCTTGGGGCCTGCTCATTCATTCCGGGTGAAGCTCCACTCGCAAGACTGCAACAGGCTGAGAATGGCGAAATAGTGCTATCGCCCAACTCAACCGGAAAAGAGGGGCGCGATTGTGCACGGAAAGGTTGCACTTGCGAAGCCCTTTTCCGAGGGGCGGTTGCACTTGTCTTTACAAGCGGGGTGCACCCGTGGGTTGCAAGGGTGGCTGTGGGAGCGGCCTTGCGTCGCGAAAGGAGTGCGCAGCGCCCCCACAATTTCAGCTTCGCCGCCGAAATTGCCGGGGCCCCGCACTAGGGGCCGCGCAGGGCCCCTGGAGGGTTACTTCTGAACAGCAGCGAAGGCTTCGGCAACCCGTTGCAGGTTGGCCGGGCGCAGGCCGGACATGCACACGCGGCCGCTGTCGATCAGGTACACGCCGAACTCGTCACGCAGGCGGCGTACCTGCTCGACGCTGAAGCCGGTGTAGCTGAACATGCCGCGCTGGCGCAGGAAGAACTGGAAGTCCTGGCCTGGCAGCAGTACGGCCAGGGCATCGACCAGGGCCTGGCGCATGTCGAGGATACGCTTGCGCATCACTTCGACTTCCTCGGCCCACTGGGCATTCAGGCCGGCATCGCTCAGCACGCCGGCGACCAGCTGGGCACCGAAGTTGGGCGGGCTGGAGTAGTTGCGGCGCACGGTAGCCTTGAGCTGGCCCAGCACGCTCTGCGCGGTGGCTTCGTCGTCGCAGACCACCGACAGGCCGCCGACACGCTCGCCGTACAGCGAGAAGATTTTCGAGAACGAGTTGCTGACCAGGCACGGCACGCCGGCACGGGCCATTTCGCGGATGGCGTAGGCGTCTTCCACCAGGCCTTCGGCGAAGCCCTGGTAGGCAATGTCGAGGAACGGGATCAGTTGGCGTGCCTTGACCACTTCGACCACTTGTTGCCACTGGCTTTGCGTAAGGTCGGCACCGGTAGGGTTGTGGCAGCACGGGTGCAGCAGCACCACGCTGTTGGCCGGCAGGCTCTGCAGGGTGGCCAGCATGCCGTCGAAGTCCACGCCACGGGTGGCCTGGTCGAAGTACGGGTAGGTGTGCACCTTGAAGCCGGCGCCTTCGAAGATGGCGCGATGGTTATCCCAGGTCGGGTTGCTGACCCAGACTTCGGACTGCGGGAAATAACGCTTGAGGAAGTCGGCACCGACTTTCAGCGCGCCGGAGCCGCCCACGGTTTGCACGGTGGCCACACGCCCGCCGGTCACGGCAGGGTGATCGGCACCGAACAGCAGCGCCTGGATCGCCTGGCGGTAACTGGCCAGGCCTTCCATCGGCAGGTACAGGGAGGCTTCATGGTCCTGACCGGCGATGCGCTTTTCCACCGCATCCACCGCCGCCAGTTGCGGCACCACGCCGGCCTCATCGTAGTACAGGCCGATACTCAGGTTGACCTTGTCAGCGCGCGGGTCGGCCTTGAAGGTTTCCATCAACGAGAGGATCGGGTCGCCGGCATAGGCATCGACATGTTTGAACACAGCGTGCAGCTCCTTGGATCAGGACAGTACGAAAAGTCAGCCCTGAGCATACCCGGAGTGCACGCTCAGGAACATCCACTATTGTGCAAGGTTGTCTATGCAACATTGCATGGCTCGGGATCTGTACTGGATTCTTCGCGGGTAAACACGCTCCCACAGGGATATCACCGCCCTTGAAACCTGTGCAGCACCTGTGGGAGCAGGTTTACCCGCGAAGAGGCCAGGTCAGCCAAGCAACGCTTTCAAGCCCTGCAACTCCTGCTCGGTCACCGCTACCCCCTCCTCTTCAGCCACCTCGCGCTCGCGGTAGCGCCGCTCACCCGGCATGCGCGTCAGCCCCACCGCCTGCATCTGCTCCACCAGTTCGCGGCTGCGCTGAGCAAAGCGCTCGCCCTCGGCCTTGCTCGGATCGATGACGATGATCAACTGCCCGGTCCACGGTGTTTTTGCCCCCGGGTGCCCCGACCAGTCGAACTCCCAGGAGAAATTACCGCCGGTCAGCGCCGCCGCCAGCAACTCGACCATCATCGACAGTGCCGAGCCCTTGTGGCCGCCAAACGGCAGCAAGGCGCCACCTTCCAGTATTGCCTTGGGCTCGGTGGTCGGTTCGCCATTGGCATCCACGCCCATGCCCTCTGGCAACTGCTGGCCGGCACGCGCGGCAATCTGCACGTCACCGTGGGCCATGGCGCTGGTGGCCATGTCGAAGACGATCGGGTCATGTTCGGCGCAAGGCGCGGCAAAGGCGATGGGGTTGGTACCAAACAGCGGCTTGCGGGCGCCATGTGGCACTACGCACGTCATGCTGTTGACCACGCTCAGGGCCACCAGCCCCTCTTCGGCGAACGGCTCCACATCCGGCCATAGCGCGGCGAAGTGATGCGAGTTGTGAATCGCCAGCACGGCGACGCCGGCGTTGCGCGCCTTGGCCACCAACAAGGCACGGGCCGCGGCCAGTGCCGGCTGGGCAAAACCGCCGGCGGCATCGACGGATACATAACCTGCAGCCACGTCACTGACCTTTGGCGTGGCCTGGCCATCGACCCAGCCACTGGCCAGGGTCGAGACATAGCCAGGCATGCGGAACACCCCATGGCTGTGGGCGCCATCGCGCTGGGCGCTGGCGCAGTTGTAGGCCAGCACCTGAGCGACGCTGTCGCTGCAGCCATGGCGCTGGAAAATAGCCTGCAACAGGCCCTGCAGCTCGGTAAAAGGCACGCGCACGAGGGTGCTGCTTGAAGGTGCGGACATCTGAAGCTCCTTGTTGATTTTGGAATGGCTACAGCGTTGCAACGACAAAAACTTTCCTGCATGTGACAGCATTCTGTCAAATGTTGACTTGATGACAGAAAACAGCCATTTTCATTCGTAAGCCTTACCCCTGGAGCCGCAGCATGAGCCAACCGATCAAGCAACGCCTGGAAAACAGCCTCGAAGGGGCCGCCGCTTCGGGCCGCAAGATCGCCACCTACATGCTCGCCAACCTGCAAGAACTGCCGTTCCAGACTTCGGCCAGCATTGCCGCCAAGCTGGGCGTCAGCGAATCCAGCGTCGGGCGTTTCTGCCGCTCACTGGGTTATGCCCACCTCAAGGCACTTAAGCAAGACCTGCAGAACGACCTGGGTGATGGCCCGTGGCTGGTGGGTGACCGCCTGCAAGATTACCGCCAGAACCAGGACCCCAGCGAAAACACCGGCAGCCTGGAGCTGGAAATCGCCGCCCTGGTACGCGTGCACGAATACCGCCAGAGCGCGGCCTGGCACAGCGTGGCGCAACGCCTGGCCAGCAAACCACGGGTATTCATCGCCGGTTTTCAGACTGAGCGCGGTATCGCCATGTGCATGAGCCACCTGCTGCAATACCTGCGCGATGGCGTGCAGCTGGTCGACATCAGCGCCGGGCACTTCGGCGAAGTGCTGCTGGGCCGCGCCGAACACAGCGCGCTGCTGGTGTTCGAGGCGCGCCGTTACTCCCGCCACGCCCTGCTGTTGTGCCAGAAGGCGCGCGAGGCTGGCATTGCGGTCACCCTGGTGACCGATACCTTTTGTGACTGGGCCGATGCCAACGCCGACGAGGTGTTCCGTATCCCCACCGAGTTCAACCTGTTCTGGGAATCCACCTCGACCATGCTGTCGTGGGTGCACCTGATGGTCAACGAGGTCTGCAAGAAGCTCGGACCGGATGTTGAAAAACGCTTGGAAGCGACTGCCGCTCTACATAACGAATTCGTCGGCTACACCTCGTGGTCGGCGGGAAAACAACAATAGCAAGAGTGCAATGAGGTGCGAGATGAACAAGACCATGGCTTTGGTGGGTGCGTGCGCCCTGCTGCTGACGGGTGCCGCCAGTGCCGAAACCCTGCGCTTCGCCACCGAGGGTGCCTACCCGCCCTTCAACTATGTCGACGCCAACAACCAGCTGCATGGCTTTGACATCGATATCACCCATGCCCTGTGCGAACAGATGAAAGTCGAGTGCACGCTGGTGGCCCAGGACTGGGAAGGCATCATCCCGGCACTGATGGCACGCAAATATGACGCGGTGGTCGCGTCGATGATCGACACTGAAGAACGGCGCAAGAAAATCGCTTTCACCGACCATTACTACCGCACCCCGCTAACCGTTGCGGTGGCCAAGGACAGCAAGATCAACGATGCCCAGACCGACTTTGTCGGCTATACCGTTGGCGCGCAGTCGTCTTCTACCCAGGCAATCTACGCCGAGGACGTGTACGCCAAGGCCGGCGCCGATGTGAAGCTGTACCCGACCATGGACGAAGCCAACGCCGACCTGGCCGCTGGCCGCCTCGATGGCGTGATTGCCGATAAATTCCCGCTGCACGAGTGGATGACCAAGAACGGCGCGGACTGCTGCAAGATCCTTGGCGACGTGGCCGACACCAAGGCCGATGCTGCCATTGCCGTGCGCAAGGACGACGAAGCCCTGCGCCAGCGCCTGAACACCGCGCTGCAGCAGATCGTGGCCAACGGCACCTACCAGAAGATCGCCAGCAAGTACTTTGCTTTCGATATCTACAACTGATCTTCAGGAAGTTTTGCGCATTCCCTGTGGGAGCGGCCTTGCGTCGCGATAGGGCCGCGTAGCGGCCCCGGCAATCGGTGCTGTTGCATGAATCCTGGGGCCGCTGCGCAGCCCTTTCGCGACGCAAGGCCGCTCCCACAGAGACCGCATTACAAGCCCAAGGGGTTCGTCATGCTCGATCAATTGTCCTTGCTGTCCTTCGCCAGTGGAGGCTGGGGCCAGGCGCTGCTGGCCGGCGCGCTGGTTACCGTTTCGCTGGCCCTGGCCTGCCTGCCCATCGGCCTGCCACTGGGCCTGGTGGTCGCCCTGGCAGCACGCTCGCGCAAGCGCCTGCCACGGGCCTGGGCCACCACCTTTTCCACCGTGTTCCGCGGCCTGCCCGAGCTGCTGACATTGCTGATCATCTATTACGGCTGCCAGATCGCCGCGCAGAAGATTCTCGCCGCCATGGGCTACCAGGGTGAGTTCCTGATCAACACCTTCCTCGCCGCCATGATCGCCTTCAGCCTGGTGTTCGCCGCGTTCTCCAGCGAGATCTGGCTGGCAGCCTTCAAGACCCTGCCCAAGGGCCAGCTGGAAGCCTGCTCGGCATTGGGCCTGAGCAAGCGCACCGGCTTCTTCAAGGTGCTGCTGCCACAGCTTACCCGCATCGCCCTGCCCGGCCTCTCCAACAACTGGCTGTCGCTGCTCAAGGACACCTCACTGGTATCGACCATCTCGCTGGTCGACCTGATGCGCCAAACCAACCTGGCGGTCAGCGTGACCAAGGAGCCGATGTTCTTCTATGGCGTCGCTTGCTTGGGCTACCTGCTGTTCGCTGCCATTTCCGGGCGCGTGTTCGCCTTCATCGAACGGCGCAGTAACCGCCACCTGCAAGGAGCACGCGCATGAGCTTCGATCAATTGCTGGCACTGGTGCTCGACCCCGACCTGCTGGAGCGCTACGGCCCGCGCTTCCTCGACGGCCTGCTGGTAACCGCCAAGCTGGTGGCCATTTCCTTCAGCCTGGGCGCGGTGCTTGGCCTGTTGCTGGCCCTGGCGCGCATGTCGCGCAGCCTGCTGCTGCAGCGCATGGCCGCTGGCTACGTGTATTTCTTCCGCGGTTCGCCGCTGTTGGCCCAGTTGTTCCTGCTGTATTACGGCCTGGGCTCGCTCAAGGGCTTCTGGCAGGACGTTGGCCTGTGGTGGTTCTTCCGCGAGGCGTGGTTCTGCACTTTGCTGGCATTCACCCTGAACACCGCCGCCTACCAGGCCGAGATCTTCCGCGGCAGCCTGATGGCGGTCGCCCCTGGCCAGCACGAAGCCGCCCGGGCGCTGAACCTGAAACGCTCGACCACCTTCTTCAAGGTGATATTGCCGCAGTCGCTGCTGGTGGCCATCGGCCCGCTGGGCAACGAGCTGATCCTGATGATCAAGGCCAGCGCGATTGCCTCGCTGGTGACCATCTATGACCTGATGGGCGTGACCAAACTGGCCTTCTCACGCAGTTTCGACTTCCAGATCTACCTGTGGGCCGCCGTGCTCTACCTGGTGATCGTCGAACTGGTACGGCGCCTGCTGAAACACCTGGAAGCCCGCCTGGGCCGCCACCTGAACTGACCGAAGGATACGTTCCATGCATTGCCAGACCCTTGTCCTCGGCGCCGGCATCGTCGGCGTCAGCACCGCCCTGCACCTGCAGGCCCGCAGGCGCCAGGTGATCCTGATCGACCGTGACGAACCAGGTAGCGGTACCAGCCACGGCAACGCCGGGCTGATCGAGCGCTCCAGCGTGATCCCCTATGCCTTCCCGAGGCAACTGAGTGCGCTGCTGCGCTACGGCCTTAACCGCCAACCCGATGTGCGCTATAGCCTGGCGCACCTGCCCAAGGCCGCACCCTGGCTGTGGCGCTATTGGCGCCAGTCGGCCCCCGGGCGCCTGGCCGGCGCTGCTGCCGACATGCTGCCGCTGGTGCAGCGCTGCGTCGAAGAGCACGACGCGCTGATCGCTGCCGCCGGCCTTGAAGGGTTGGTGCAGGCCAAAGGCTGGATCGAGGTGTTCCGCGACCCGGCGCTGTTCGAGCAGGCCAAGGCCGACGCCAAGGGCCTGAGCCGGTATGGTCTGCAATTCGAAATCCTCGAATGCGGGCAATTGCAAGCCCGCGAACACCAGTTGGACACCACCGTGGTCGGCGGCATCCACTGGCTCGACCCCAAGACCGTGAACAACCCTGGCGCGCTCACCCGTGGCTACGCTGCGCTGTTCGTGCAACGGGGCGGCCAGTTCCTGTACGGCGATGCGCGCAGCCTGCGCCAGGTCAACGGGCAATGGCAGGTCGACAGCCGCCGTGGCCCGATCATCGCCGACGAGGTGGTGGCCTGCCTCGGCCCGCAGTCGGCTGACCTGTTCAGCGGCCTGGGCTACCAGATCCCGCTGGCGATCAAGCGTGGCTACCACATGCACTACAGCACCCGCGCCGGCGCCCAGCTGGAGCATTCCATCTGCGACACCCAGGGCGGCTACGTGCTGGCACCCATGGCGCGCGGCGTGCGCCTGACCACCGGCATCGAGTTCGACGCCAGCAGCGCACCCGGCAACCAGATCCAGCTGGGCCGCTGCGAGGCGCTGGCACGCAAGCTGTTCCCGGCCTTGGGCGAGCGCCTGGACGACACCCCGTGGCTGGGCCGCCGCCCGTGCCTGCCCGACATGCGCCCGGTGATCGGCCCGGCACCGCGTCACCCGGGGCTGTGGTTCAACTTCGGCCACGCCCACCATGGCCTCACCCTGGGGCCGGTCAGCGGCCGATTGGTGGCCGAACTGGTGACCGGCGAGCGCCCTTTTACCGACCCAGCGCCTTACAGCGCGAGCCGTTTCGACTGAACCCACGCGGGAGAACAACAAGATGACCGCACCACTGAGCCTTGCCACCCTTGCCCCTGAACCCGACCCGCGTCCGGTGCTGATCCGCATCGAAGGCCTGAACAAGCACTACGGCGCGTTCCACGTACTGCGCGACATCGACCTGCAGGTGCGCGAAGGCGAACGCATCGTGCTGTGCGGGCCGTCCGGCTCGGGCAAATCGACCCTGATCCGCTGCATCAACCGCTTGGAAATCGCCCAGCAGGGCAGCATCCAGGTGGACGGCATCGACCTGGCGGCTACCAGCCGCGAGGCGGCGCAGGTGCGCAGCGACATCGGCATGGTGTTCCAGCACTTCAACCTGTTCCCGCACATGAGTGTGCTCGACAACTGCCTGCTGGCCCCCACCAGTGTGCGTGGGTTGTCACGCAAAGATGCCGAGGAGCGGGCGCGCATGTACCTGAAGAAGGTGGGTATCGAAAGCCAGGCGCACAAGTACCCCAGCCAGTTGTCTGGCGGCCAGCAGCAGCGTGTGGCGATTGCCCGGGCGTTGTGCATGAAGCCTCGGATCATGCTGTTCGACGAGCCTACTTCGGCACTGGACCCGGAAATGGTTGCCGAGGTGCTGGATGTGCTGGTGCAGCTGGCCGGTACCGGCATGACCATGCTTTGTGTTACCCATGAAATGGGCTTTGCCCGGCAGGTGGCCGAGCGGGTGCTGTTCCTGGAGGGCGGGCAGATCATCGAGGACAGCCCGCCGCAGGTGTTCTTCAACCAGCCGCGTACCGAGCGGGCCAAGGGCTTCCTGGCGCAGATACTGCACTGAATCAAAGTTGATCAAGGCTGGCGCGATTCCGTGTAGGACCGCGCCTGCTGGAGGAAAAGGCGATCCCTGCACCACCTTCATTGCACCGCTGCAAAGACCCAACTGCGTCGTTAAATATTATTGACCTTCACCCCCGCCAAACCCACGCCGCTACAGGCCCGCATGGGTTTCAGCCCCCAAAAACCGGTGCATTCCCCGCATTAAAGCCCTCTTCAGTCGTTTGACATATCGAACGGCTCTGGCAAGCTATCTACAGGCCCCGACCGGAATCGTCGCCTCGACGAGCCGGCAGTGCTCGGGGCTACAGGCAGCACTCAGAGCCCCGCGCCGTGCGCCTGCACAACAACGACAGGCTGAACCTGTCCCAAGGTGACATATGTCCAACAGCAACATTGGCAACAAGCAACCTTCCCTGCGCAAACCCGTCGTCCTGATGACCATGGGCAGCCAAGAGCGCAAAGGCCATGACTACCAGGTCATGACCCATAAATACATCACCCCGCTGGTCGAGTTTTCCGATTGCGTCCCGGTACTGGTGCCCACCTGCTGCGGCACTGAAGACCTGGAGACCTACCTGGACATGGCCGACGGCGTATACCTGACCGGCGCTGGCAGCAACATCGACCCGGCCCTGTACGGCCAGGAAAACCAGACCCCAGGCAAAGGCCAGGACCAGAACCGCGACCTGTTCGACATCCCGCTGGTCAAGGCGGCGCTCAAGCGTGGCCTGCCAATCTTCGGCATCTGCCGTGGCATGCAGGAAATCAACGTGGCCTTGGGTGGCGACATCTACCAAAAGGTGTACGCCGAGCCTGGTTTCAACGACCACCGGGAAAACCCGGAAGACCCGGTCGAGGTGCAGTACGCCCAGGTGCACAGCGTGAAAATCAAGCCGGGCAGCTGGCTGCGTGACACCCTGGGTACCGATGAAATTCGCGTCAACTCGCTGCATGGCCAGGGTCTGCACAAGCTCGGAGCCGGCATCGAGGCCATCGCCCACGCCGAAGACGGTCTGGTCGAAGCCATTCACGCCCCGAGCATTTCGCCGTTCCTGTTCGCCGTGCAGTGGCACCCGGAGTGGCAAGCGGCGAAGAACCCTGATTCGATCAAGATCTTCCAGGCTTTCGGCGATGCCTGCCGGGCCCAGGTACGCAAGGCGCAGATCAAGCGCGCGGCCTGACCTTCAGTTTCCTCTGCTTTGATCGCGGGGCGGCGCAAGGCCGCCCCCGTTTCCCCGGTCACCCTCTGCTGGTCCCAGAACACTTCCCGTGGAATCGGGCGGCGGGCTTGTGCCTGTCTCCGCGATCGTTTTTTCCTGCACCCTCAAGAGATACGATGACTGATTGCAGATAGGCTGCCATCAGCGTCTCCTGCATCTTTTGTTGTCGCCAGCACCGGCCTCTTCGCGGGCTCGCCCGCTCCCACAGTGATCTTCACAGTTCTACAAGGCTGCGCCGTAACCTGTGGGAGCGGGTTCACCCGCGAAGGGGCCGGCACAGGCGGAATCACCTCCACCTCAAAAAATCTCACCAAGGGGCTAGTCATCGTACAAGTTGTACGATAACTTACCTCCAACGCAGAACAACACCCTTCACCCAAGCGCCACAGGATGCCAACAACAATGACTCCACAAGAACTGAAATCCATCCTCTCCCACGGCCTGCTGTCTTTCCCGGTCACCGACTTCAACGCCCAGGGCGACTTCAACCCGGCTGGCTACATCAAGCGCCTGGAATGGCTGGCCCCTTACGGTGCCAGCGCCCTGTTCGCTGCCGGTGGCACCGGTGAGTTCTTCTCCCTGGCCGCCAGCGAATACAGCCAGGTGATCAAGACCGCAGTCGACACCTGTGCCACTTCGGTACCGATCCTCGCTGGCGTCGGTGGCTCCACCCGCCAGGCCATCGAGTACGCGCAAGAGGCCGAGCGCCTGGGTGCCAAGGGCCTGCTGCTGCTGCCGCACTACCTGACCGAGGCCAGCCAGGAGGGCGTTGCCGCCCACGTCGAGGCGGTGTGCAAATCGGTGAAGATCGGCGTGGTGGTGTACAACCGCAACGTCTGCCGCCTGAATGCCGACCTGCTGGAAAAACTGGCCGAGCGCTGCCCGAACCTGATCGGCTACAAGGACGGTCTGGGTGATATCGAGCTGATGGTGTCGATCCGTCGTCGCCTGGGCGACCGCTTCAGCTACCTGGGTGGCCTGCCGACCGCCGAAGTGTATGCTGCCGCCTACAAAGCCCTGGGTGTACCGGTTTATTCGTCCGCGGTGTTCAACTTCGTGCCGAAGACCGCCATGGACTTCTACAACGCCATCGCCCGTGACGACCATGCCACTGTAGCCAAGCTGATCGACGATTTCTTCCTGCCGTACCTGGACATCCGTAACCGCAAGGCCGGCTACGCCGTGAGCATCGTCAAGGCCGGCGCCAAGATCGCCGGTTACGACGCCGGCCCGGTGCGCACCCCACTGACCGACCTCACCGCCGCAGAGTACGAAATGCTCGCCGCGCTGATGGACAAGATGGGCCCGCAGTAAGCGTAGCCTGCGGCCTGCCAGATGCCGCGCCCGGAGTGGGCCAGC
This sequence comes from Pseudomonas sp. TWI929, assembly GCF_039673335.1. Lineage (NCBI taxonomy): Bacteria > Pseudomonadati > Pseudomonadota > Gammaproteobacteria > Pseudomonadales > Pseudomonadaceae > Pseudomonas > Pseudomonas sp. TWI929. The sequence goes on along the minus strand of NZ_JBDJLK010000100.1, from coordinate 4,967 downwards.
CCCACTCCGGTTACAATTCGTGAGCCCGCACAAAAAAATAACTAGTGGGAGTATTGCCAGCATGCAAGCGACTAAAAAGACGCATGTGCGCTACCTGATCCTGTTCATGCTGTTTCTGGTGACCACGATCAACTATGCCGACCGCGCTACCATCGCCATTGCAGGCTCCAGCCTGCAGAAAGACCTCGGCATTGACGCCGTAACCCTCGGTTATATCTTCTCCGCCTTCGGATGGGCTTACGTGGCTGGCCAGATACCTGGGGGCTGGCTGCTCGATCGCTTCGGTTCCAAGAACGTCTACGCCTTCAGTATCTTCACCTGGTCGCTGTTCACCCTGCTGCAGGGGTTTGTCGGTGGTTTGCCGGTGGCTTGGGCCGTAGTCACTCTCTTCACCCTGCGCTTTCTGGTCGGTTTTGCCGAAGCCCCGTCGTTCCCGGGTAACGCGCGTATCGTCGCGGCCTGGTTCCCGACTCAGGAACGTGGCACTGCCTCGGCCATCTTCAACTCGGCGCAATACTTCGCCACCGCACTGTTCGCGCCAATCATGGGCTGGATCGTGTTCAGCTTCGGCTGGGAGCATGTGTTCGTGGTCATGGGCGCTCTGGGCATCGTGTTCTCCATGGTCTGGCTGAAGACCATCCACAACCCCAGGCAGCACCCGCGCATCAGCCCAGCCGAACTCGAGCACATCGAGCAGAACGGCGGCCTGGTGGACATGGACCAGAAGCGCGGCAACGATGGCCCGAAATGGGGCTACATCAAGCAACTGCTGACCAGCCGCATGCTGCTGGGTGTATACCTGGGCCAGTACTGCATCAACGCCATTACCTACTTCTTCCTTACCTGGTTCCCGGTGTACCTGGTGCAGGAACGTGGCATGACCATCCTCAAGGCCGGCTTCATCGCCTCGCTGCCTGCAGTTTGCGGGTTCATCGGTGGTGTGCTGGGCGGCGTGATCTCGGACTGGCTGCTGCGCCGCGGCAACTCGCTGACGTTCTCGCGCAAACTGCCGATCGTCTGCGGCCTGCTGCTGTCCACCACCATGGTGTTCTGCAACTACGTTGACGCCGAGTGGATGGTGGTCGGCTTCATGACCCTGGCATTCTTCGGCAAAGGTATCGGTGCGTTGGGCTGGGCGGTAGTCGCCGACACCTCGCCGAAGCAGATTGCCGGGCTGTCGGGCGGGCTGTTCAACACCTTCGGCAACATCGCCTCGATCACCACCCCTATCGTGATCGGCTACATCATCAGCGCCACCGGTTCGTTCAAGTGGGCCCTGGTGTATGTAGGGGCCAATGCCCTGGTAGCGGTGTTCAGCTACCTGGTGATCGTCGGCCCGATCAAGCGTATCGAGCTGCGTGAAACCCCAAAGCCTGAAGCCGAGCCAGCTGCCAACGGCGAGCTGGCCAGCTCGCGACACTGAGTGAACACGCCCGCGCCGGCAACCCCGGTGCGGGCGGATGTACAAAAGCCTGAGAACCTGACAAGTAGGGCCCAACCATGCAGTTGATCGAACATTCCGACTCGCCCCGCTACGTCCGCCTGCACGACGACGACAATGTCGTGGTGGTGGTCAATGACGGCGGCCTGGGCGAAGGCGCCCGCTTTGCCGACGGCCTGACCCTGGTCGAAGGCGTGCCACAGAGCCACAAGGTTGCCACCGTGGCCATCGCCAAGGGCGAGCCGGTGCGCCGCTATGGGCAAATCATCGGCTATGCGCTGGAAGACCTGCGCCAGGGCAGCTGGGTGCAGGAAAGCCAGTTGGCCATGCCAGCCGCCCCGGAGCTGGACAGCCTGCCACGCTGCGACGCTGTTCCGCAGCCGCTGCCGCCGCTGGAAGGCTTCAGCTTCGAAGGCTACCGCAACGCCGACGGCACCGTCGGCACCCGCAACATCCTTGGCATCACCACCACTGTGCAGTGCGTGACCGGCGTGCTGGAACATGCGGTCAAACGCATCCGCAGCGAACTGCTGCCCAAGTACCCCAACGTCGATGATGTGGTGGCCATCACCCACAGCTATGGCTGCGGCGTGGCAATCAACGCGCGTGATGCCTACATCCCGATCCGCACCGTGCGCAACCTGGCGCGCAACCCCAACCTGGGTGGCGAGGCACTGGTCATCAGCCTGGGCTGCGAAAAACTGCAGGCCGGCCAGGTGATGCACGACAACGACCCGTCGGTAGACCTCAGCGAGCCGTGGCTGTACCGCCTGCAGGACGCCAGCCTGGGCTTTGTGGAAATGATCGAACAGATCATGGAACTGGCCGAAACCCGCCTGAAAAAACTCGACCAGCGCCGCCGCGAAACCGTACCGGCCAGTGAACTGATCCTCGGCATGCAGTGCGGAGGCAGCGACGCCTTCTCGGGCATCACCGCCAACCCGGCACTGGGCTACGCCGCCGACCTGCTGGTGCGCGCCGGTGCCACCGTGCTGTTCTCGGAAGTGACCGAGGTGCGCGACGCCATCTACATGCTGACCTCGCGCGCAGAAAACCAGGACGTCGCCGATGCACTGGTACGCGAAATGGACTGGTACGACCACTACCTGCAGCAGGGCGCCGCCGATCGCAGCGCCAACACCACGCCGGGCAACAAGAAAGGTGGCCTGTCGAACATCGTCGAGAAATCCCTGGGGTCGATCGTCAAGTCTGGCAGCGGTGCCATCCAGGGCGTGCTCGGCCCTGGCGAGCGAGTAAACCGCAAGGGCCTGATCTTCTGCGCCACCCCGGCCAGCGACTTCGTCTGCGGCACCCTGCAACTGGCTGCCGGCATGAACCTGCACGTGTTCACCACCGGCCGCGGCACCCCTTACGGCCTGGCCATGGCGCCGGTGGTCAAGGTGTGCACCCGCAGCGAACTGGCCCAGCGCTGGCCCGACCTGATCGACATCGACGCCGGGCGCATCGCCAGTGGCCGCTCGACCATCGAGGAACTGGGCTGGGAGCTGTTCCATTACTACCTGGACGTGGCCAGCGGCCGCAAGCAGACCTGGGCAGAACAGCACCGCTTGCACAACGACATCACCCTGTTCAACCCGGCACCGATTACCTGATGCCCCAAGCTTGCTCGGTCTCACAGTGAGTCGCGATCCCTGTGGGAGCGGGTTCACCCGCGAAGAATCCAGCGCGGTGCTTGGCACCGGCTTCGCCGGTGTTCGCGGGTGAACCCGCTCCCACAGGGCCCGAGCAAACTCCTCAAGCAAGTTCTCTTCCTTCACAACTCTCTACAGGAGCACCCCATGCCTGAAATCCTCGGCCACAACTTCATCGCCGGCCAGCGCAGCGCCGCTGGCCCACAGCGCCTGCAGAGCCTGGACGCCAGCACTGGCGAAGCCCTGCCCTACAGCTTTGCCCAAGCCACCGAAAGCGAAGTGGACCAGGCCGCCAAGGCCGCCGCCGCCGCCTTCGTCGAATTCCGCCAACTGGCCCCAGTGCGTCGTGCCGAGTTCCTCGACGCCATCGCCGCCGAACTGGACGAACTGGATGACGCCTTCGTCGCCATCGTCTGCCGTGAAACCGCCCTGCCCGCCGCCCGCATCCAGGGTGAGCGCGGCCGTACCAGTGGCCAGATGCGCCTGTTTGCCCAAGTGCTGCGCCGGGGCGACTTCCTCGGTGCGCGCATCGACCTGGCCCTGCCCGAACGGCAGCCGCTGCCACGCGTAGACGTGCGCCAGATGCGCATTGGCGTCGGCCCGGTCGCCGTGTTCGGTGCCAGCAACTTCCCGCTGGCCTTCTCCACTGCCGGTGGCGACACCGCTGCGGCACTGGCCGCCGGCTGCCCGGTGGTGTTCAAGGCGCACAGCGGCCACATGGCCACCGCCGACCTGGTCGGCTGTGCCATCGTGCGCGCCGCCGAGCGCACCGGCATGCCCAAAGGTGTGTTCAACATGGTCTTCGGTGGCGGCGTGGGCGAGTGGCTGGTCAAGCACCCGGCTATCCAGGCCGTTGGCTTCACGGGTTCGCTGAAAGGCGGCGATGCCCTGTGCCGCATGGCCGCCGAGCGCCCGCAGCCGATTCCGGTATTCGCCGAGATGTCCAGCATCAACCCGGTGATCATCCTGCCGGGCGCGCTAGCCAAGCGTGGCGAGGCCATTGCCCGTGAACTGGCCGGCTCGGTATGCATGGGTGCCGGCCAGTTCTGCACCAACCCTGGCCTGGTGATCGGCGTGCAGTCGCCGCAGTACAGCCAGTTGCTGGCTGACCTGGGCCAGCACCTGGGCCTACAGGCCGGGCAGACCATGCTCAACGCTGGCGGCCTGCGCAGCTACGTGGGTGGCCTGGAGCACCTGCACAGCCATGCCGGTATCGAGCACTTGGCCGGCCAGGTGCAGGAAGGCAGCCAGGCCCGCGCCCAACTGTTCAAGGCCGATGCACGCCTGCTGGTCGAGTCTGACCCGCTGCTGCAAGAAGAAGTGTTCGGCCCCACCACCGTGGCCGTGGAAGTGCAAGACAACGACCAGCTGCGCGCCGCCCTGCTTGGCCTGCGCGGCCAGCTGACCGCGACGCTGATCGGCGAGCCTGAGGACTTCGAGGCCTTTGCCTGGCTGGTGCCGCTGCTGGAAGAGAAAGTCGGGCGGATCCTGGTCAATGGCTACCCTACTGGAGTCGAAGTGTGTGATGCCATGGTTCACGGCGGGCCATACCCGGCAACCTCGGATGCGCGTGGCACCTCGGTCGGCACCCTGGCCATCGACCGTTTCCTGCGGCCGGTGTGCTACCAGAACTACCCGCAGGCGCTGCTGCCTGAGGCACTGCGCGATGGCAACCCGCTGGGGCTGCGTCGGCTGGTGAATGGGCAGTGGAGCGACGGGGCGATCTGATCGATTTCCAGAAACAACAAAGCCCCGCGCATGGCGTAATGCTGTTCACTTAAGCATTTGAGTCCGAGCCAGGGTTTCTAGAAAATCCGATACCAGCCCCCTGGTATCGGATTTTTTTATGCCCATTCAGCAGCAATTGCTCGACC
>NZ_JBDJLK010000099.1:0-18049 GCF_039673335.1 Pseudomonas sp. TWI929 | reverse complement strand
CACAGGTACAGCACAGCCCTTGAGAACTGTGGGTTCCCTGTGGGAGCGGCGGTGCGGCGATCCGATTTACCCGCGAAGAGGCCAGGCCTGCTTTACACCATCACCCCTTCATACACTTCAACTCACTGAAGTCTGTACGCACCTTGCCCAGCCGTTCCTGCAAGAAACGCCGCTGCTGCGGTGTGCTCTGGTGCACCAAGTCCACCAGCAAGCTGCGCGCCTGCCGCTCGGTGTTCTGATACGCCGCCCGGTACTCCGGCGTCCACAAACTCTCCTTGCGCTGCAACAACGTCGCCAGGCGTGGCTCGAAGCTGGTGTCATTGCGCTGGTTCATCGCCAGCAGCAGTTGCTGCTGCCAATGGGCGCGGTTGGCGATCCATTCGCGGTTCTGGTCGCCCAGCGCCTGCGACCAGGCTTGCACGCGCTGCGCCTGCTCCGGGGTCAGCTCGCCAAACCACGGCGTCAGGCGTTTCTCCATACGTTCGGTACGGCGGGCGATCTGCTTGGCCAACGGCGTATCGACATACAGCTTCTGCCGTTCGCTGATGTCCTGGTGGAAGGCGTCGCGCATCTCCGCCACCTGGGTATCGCTCATGCCACGTAACAATTCAGTGGCAGACGGGGTGATCTCTTCTGCCACCCGGCCAATCGCCTCGCGGGCTTCACGGGTGCGTAGCTGCAGGGCCTGGTCGGTCACCTGGTCGTCGGCGACCATGCCGCGTACCCGGTCCAGCCAGTCGAGGTAGCCAGGCAGCTGGGTCTTGCAATGCCAGGCCAGGTGCTCCTTCAGCCGGTCGTCGAGCAAGGCCTTCTGCTCACGGTTCATGTCCAGGTAGTCGCCCAACGACCACGGCACCAGGCGGTCGAGGTTGCGGTAGGCCAGGTCGATGCGGCTGCAGGCGGCCAGGGCCAGGGCGAAGCCGATGGCGATGAGCAGGGCTTTGGACAGGCGTAAAGGCATGTGCTGTTCCTTGCAGTGGCGGCCAATCGGTAGACGTAAGGGTAGCCGCACGGTTCCACTGCAGTGCTGCAATGGCGGTTTCCTTCCATCGGCAATCTCACTATTATTGCGAGTAATTCTTATCCGCATCGTTACAAGGATGATTGCGTGTACAAGGTTCCGCCTGCACCGCACGATGACATGCACTGCCTGTACCGCGAACACAGCGGCTGGTTGCAAGGCTGGCTGCGCCGGCGGCTGGGCGACCGCGAGCGAGCAGCGGACTTGACTCAGGATACCTTTGTGCGGCTGATCGCCAGTACGGTTGCCCACCCGCTGCGGGAACCGCGAAATTTTCTGGCGACGGTGGCCAAGCGGGTGATGGTCGACCACTTGCGCCGGCGCTCGCTGGAACAGGCGTACCTGGAAACCTTGGCGCAGCAGCCGGAGTTACTGGAAGCATCGCCCGAGCAGCGCTTGCTGCTGCTGGAAACGCTGCTGCAACTTGACGCCATGCTGGACGGCCTCAACCACAAAGTGCGCCAGGCCCTGTTTCTGTCGCATCTCGAAGGCTTGAGCTACGCCGAAATCGCCGAGCGCCTGGGGGTGTCGGTCAGTTCGGTGACCAAGTACATCGCCAAGGCCACCGAGCAGTGCCTGCTGTTCGCGCTGGATGCCGAGCTGTGACCCCGGCACAGCAACGTCAGGCGCTGCGTGATGCGGCGCAGTGGCATGCGCAGCTGAGCGCGGGGGCCGATTACCCGGCGCTGTACCAACGCTGGCAGGCCTGGCATCAGGGCGACCCTGTGCACCAATGGGCCTGGCAGCGGCTGGAGGCATTTCACACCGAGCTGCGCAGCGTGCCGGCGACGGTGGCGCAACGTACCTTGGCGGTAGAGCCGCCGTTGGCGGGGCGACGTACCGTGCTCAAGGGGCTGGTGCTGGGCCTTGGTGTCTCTGGCCTGGCTTGGACGGGCTATCGGCAAACGCCGCTGTGGTTGGCCGATGCGCGCACGGTTACCGGTGAGCGGCGCCAGTTGCGCTTGGCGGATGGCACGCAGCTGACGCTGAATACAGCCAGTGCCGTAGACATTCGCTATGACCAGAAGCAGCGCCTGATCATCCTGCGTACCGGGGAGATCATGGTGAGTACGGCCAAGGATGCCCGGCCACTCAGGGTGCGCAGCCAGCAGGGTGAGATGCGTGCCCTGGGCACGCGCTTTGTCGTGCGCCAGCTGGACGGGCAGACCGAACTGGACGTGCTGGAACATGCCGTCGCTGTGCGCAACCGGGCAGACGGCGAGGCGCTGCGGGTGGAGGCGGGCATGAGCCTACGTTTTGGCACCGGGCCACTGCCGGCGCCGCAGCTGCTCGACCCCAACCGCGACGAGTGGGTCAATGGCCGGCTGGTGATCGACGACTGGCCGCTGGGCAAGGTACTGGAGGAACTGCAGCGCTATCGCCCAGGCTTTATCGAGTGTGCCAGGGAGGTGGCGCAGTTGCGCCTGTCCGGGGCCTTCCCGCTGTACGATACCGCGCGTGCACTGCAGGCGATTGCCCAGGCGCTGCCGGTGCGCATCGAGACCCGCACACGTTTCTGGGTGCGGGTGCGGCCATTGGGTTGATGCCCTGGTGGTTACAGTTTTTTGTTGTCTGAGCTGGCCTCATCGCCGGCAAGCCAGCTCCCACAGGTACTGTGCATGACTTGAGGCCGATGAGGTCGATGTGGGAGCTGGCTTGCCGGCGATGGGGCGCAAAGCGCCCCCAACATGCCCGCTGATGGATTTTTTAAAAATATTTCTCGTTTGCATTGTCGGTTTCCCCGTTTCACCCGACCCCTCCTGCAAACCGCCACCACAGGCCTTTGAAGGAGCCCCCCATGCAGCGCCGCGTTACCCACCACGCCTACCCCAGAAAACCCCTCGTCGTCGCCATGTTCAGTGCCGCGTTGCTGCTGCAGGCTGGTGTGGTCCACCCGCTAAGCAGCGCCGGGCAGGCCCGTGCCGCCGAAGCCTCGCGTAGCTACGCCATCGCCGCCGGCCCGCTGGGGTCGGTGCTCAGCCGCTTTGCCAGCGATGCTGGGGTGGTGCTTTCGTTCGAGGCCGAGCTGACCCAGGGCAAGCACAGCCCGGGGCTGCAGGGCACTTACAGCGTCGAACAAGGTTTCGCCCGGTTGCTGGCAGGGAGTGAGCTGCAGGTGATGGCCGCAAGCAATGGCAATTATGTGTTGTTGCCAAGGGCTTCAGAGGGCGCTCTCGAACTGGCCGCGACCAGCATCAATGCCTCGGGCTTGGGGGCTACGACGGAGGGGACCGGGTCCTATACGACTGGGTCGACCAGTACGGCGACCAAGATGAACCTGTCGATTCGGGAGACACCGCAGACGATTACTGTGATCACGCGTCAACGCATGGATGACCAACATTTGGCTACCATGACCGATGTGCTAAACCAGACACCGGGTATCACCATGTCGCAGGACGGTGGCGAGCGCTTCAACATTTACTCTCGCGGCAGCGCAATCAATACGTATCAGATCGATGGCGTCACCACCACACAGGAAAACCAGACCCGCAACATGCCCAGTACCTTGCTGGACATGGCCCTGTACGATCGAGTCGAAATCATCCGCGGCGCTACCGGCCTGATGACGGGCGCTGGCGACCCGAGTGGCGTCGTCAACCTGATCCGCAAGCGCCCGACCCGTGAATTCAAGTCTCACATTCAGGCAGGGGTAGGTTCCTGGGATTACTACCGCGCCGAGGCGGATGTTTCAGGGCCACTGACAGACAGCGGTAACGTTCGTGGCCGATTCGTTGCGGCCAAGCAGGACAATGATACGTTCATGGACTGGTACAGCCAGAAGCGTGATCTGGTCTACGGCGTGCTTGAGGCAGACCTGACCGACACCACCGTTGGCCGCTTCAGCATCGACCACCAGAAGTACCGGGCAGACGGCGCCCCGGGGGTTCCAATGCTCTTCAGCAACGGCCAAGCTACAGATTTCTCTCGTTCAAAAAGTTCCGGCGCACGCTGGATGTATGACGAAATCGAGACCACCAACTATACATTCGGCCTGGAACAAGAACTGGCCAATGACTGGCAATTCAAGATCGCTGCCAACTACATGGATGTGGATCGCGACACCGACTCCGCCTATCTGCGTACAACAACCAACGTTGCCTATATCAATCAGGCAACCGGTGCGGTACCGATCATCCCGGCCATCGCCAAGGCGACCCAGACCCAGAAAGGTGTCGATGTCACCCTGCAAGGCCCATTCGAACTATTGGGCCAGCGCCATGAAGTGATCATGGGTTACAACTTTCAGGATTACGAAAACCAGCACGATGAATCCGATGCGCCGTCTACAACCATCGATTACTACAATTGGAACAACCAGATGGCGCGACCCAATGCGGACAGCTACGTGCCTTTCCTGGACTACAACGTCGCTACCCGGCAGAGCGGCTATTACCTTGCAGGACGATTCAACGTCACTGACGATTTGCATTTCATACTTGGCGCTCGGGTCTCCAGGTACAACTACGATTACTCGCTGAATGTGCTGACCAGCACTACCCGGACGCCACCCACCAAGATTCGCGAAAATGGTGTCGTCACCCCTTATGCCGGCATCGTTTACGATCTGACCGCAGAGCAGTCTGTCTACGCCAGCTATACGGACATCTTCAAACCGCAGTCTTCTCAGGATGTCTCCGGGCAGACCCTCGAACCCGTAGTTGGCAAGAACTATGAGCTGGGTTGGAAAGGCGAGTTTTATGAAGGCCGCCTGAATGCCAATGCGGCCGTTTACCTGATTCAGCGTGATAACTTCGCGGTAGAGGATGGCACTAACAAGACCCCCGACCTTAACCAAGCTTATCGTGCTGTTTCTGGCGCAGAAACCAAAGGTATCGACCTTGAGCTGTCTGGGGAAGTACTGCCAGGCTGGAACATCCAGACGGGTTATAGCCATTCGCGCACAGAAGACTCTGACGGCAACCGTCAGACCACTCAGCTACCCATGGACACCTTCCGTCTGTGGACGACTTACCGCTTCCAGGGCGACTGGAACAAGCTGACCATTGGCGGTGGTGCAAACTGGAACTCGAGTTCGTCGCTCTCTTATGTCCGCTTGAACACGCGCGTAACGCAAGACGACTACACCGTTGCCAGCCTGATGGCCCGCTATCAGATCAATGACAACTTGTCGGCCACGGTCAACGTCAACAATCTGTTCGATGAGAAGTATTACGCCGGCATGGCCGGTAGCTATGCCCACTATGGAGCCCCCCGTAACACCATGCTCAACCTGCGCTACGATTTCTGATCCAGCGCCCCAGAACATCAAGCACAACGGGGCAACCGTCCGGAAGCTTTGACACCACCCCGTGTCTATCCGGAAAATAGCCCCCTTGTCTTGAGGATCATCAGAAATGGCTCTGCTTGGGCGTTACAACAGTTTGCAAATCGTGAAACACGTGGACTTCGGCCTGTACCTGGACGGCGGTGCCGACGGCGAGATCCTGCTGCCTGGGCGCTATATCCCGAAAAACGCCGAAACCGAAGTGGATGACTGGCTGAACGTGTTCATCTACCTGGACAGCGAAGATCAGCTGATCGCCACCACCGAAAAGCCCAAGGTGCAGGTCGGTGAGTTCGCCAGCCTCAAGGTCAAGGATATCAACGGTGCCGGCATCTTCCTCGACTGGGGCCTGTCCAAGGACTTGCTGATGCCGTACTCGGAAGAGGCGCGGCCGCTGAAGATTGGTGATTACTGCGTGGTGCACGTCTACCTCGACAAGCGCACCCGCCGTATTACCGCCACTTCACGGCTGGACCGCTACCTCGACGTCACCCCAGGCGACTACAAGGTTGGCCAGCCGGTCGAGCTGCTGGTGGCCGGCGAGACGCCGATGGGCTTCAAGGCCATCATCAACAACCGCCACTGGGGCCTGATCCACAAGAACGAGGTGTTCAAGTTCCTGCGTTCGGGCATGCACGAGAAGGGCTTCATCAAGGAAGTGCGCCACGACGGCAAGATCGCCCTGAGCCTGCAACCGGTGGGCGCGGCCCTGGCCGACAGCCTGCAAGAGCAGATCATGGCGCGCCTGGAGGCCGAAGGCGGGGTGCTGGGGGTGTGTGACAAGAGCGACCCGGCGCTGATCAGCAAGCTGTTCAACGTCAGCAAGGGCAACTTCAAGAAGGCCATTGGCGGGTTGTTCAAGCAAGGCCTGATCGTCATCCATGACGATCGCATCGAGAAGGCCTGATCAGGCCTGCACGAAGTTGCGGAAGTCCAGCTGCTCGCCACCCGGGCGGGTGTCGCGCAGCAGCGAGTCGCGGTCGGCGCTGAGGGCCAGGCTGATGGTCGAGCGGCGCTTGCCGGGCTTGCGCACTTCCATCTGCTCCAGGTGAGCCTTGAGGAAGTTGGTGGGCACTTTCAGGTGCTGCAGCTCATCGCTTTCTGGCGTGTGCAGCAGCAGGTTGACCCAGTCGGCCTGGCCCTTGCGTAGCAGCGCCACCGGCACTTCGAACCACCACAGGTTGCGTTTTTTGTCCAGGATGGCGAACAGGGTGTTGCTGCTGTTCAGCACCGGGCGGGCCAGTGCTTCGTTGCGCCGGGCGATGGCGGCGGGTTTGTCGAGTTTCATGCAGGTTCCTGCGGGTTGACGCTATGAAGGCCTGCATTGTGAGGGGTGGCGGGTAGTGGGGCAAGGTTTGATGGCCCTATCGCCGAACCGGCAGGCTCACCTCGGAAGTTGCCCCATCCGCTGTAGTCACCGGTGCAGTAGCGCTCTTGAATCCCACCACTCGGCCTGCGGGTGGAAAATCCGTTGAAACTCCTGGCGAAAGCGTTGGGTCCACCCTCTGTCGACACGGTTCACGTGTCTCCCATTGCAGGAGTTTTGCCATGAGCGGTACCAAAGACAAAGCGAAAGGCCTGGCCAACGAAGCGATCGGCAACATCAAGCAAGGTGTCGGCAAGGTGACCGACAACGACAAGCTGCGGGCCGAGGGCAAGGCGCAGGAACTGAAAGGCGAGGCGCAGCAGATCAAGGGCAATGTGAAGGATGCGGTGAAAAAACCTTGATTTGAAGTGGCCTGTGCTGGCCTCTTAGCGGATTCACCCGCGAAGAGGCCGGTACTGGCGTAAGCAAATTCTTCAAGCATGGGCGGGAGCAGCACAGCAACGGCATGGTCTATTAAACTTGCCTGTTGTAACGATCAAGCGGCGAAAGGAGACGCTATGATTTTCCCCGACCTGCGCGGCCTGCCCCTGCACCGCGTGCTGGTACGCACCGTCAAGGAATTCCTCGACGACGAGATGTCGACCTATGCCTCCGCGCTGGCCTACCAGATGCTGTTTTCGCTGTTCCCGTTCCTGCTGTTCCTGATTGCCCTGATCGGTTTCCTGCACTTGCCGGACTTCTTCTCCTGGCTGCGCCTGCAATCGGAGCTGGTGCTGCCGCCACAGGCACTGGAGCAGGTGAACCCGGTAATCGACCAGTTGCAGCAGTCCAAGGGCGGGCTGCTGTCGGTAGGTATCGTGATTGCCCTGTGGACGGCATCGGCCGGCGTGCGCCTGATGATGAGCGCGATGAACGCCGCCTACGACGTACCCGAGGGCCGCCCGGTATGGAAGCGCATTCCGCTGTCGATCATCTACACCGTCGGCATCGCCGGCATGTTGCTGGTGGCCGCGGCGCTGATGGTGCTGGGGCCGCAGGTGATGGAGTGGATTGCCGCCCAGGTCGGTATGCAGGAGGTGATCGTCACGGTGTGGACCATCCTGCGTTGGCCGGCCATCATCATCCTGATGATGGTGGCGGTGGCGCTGATCTACTACGTGATGCCCGATGTGAAACAGCAGTTTCGCTTCATCACCCCAGGCTCGGTGCTGGCGGTGGTGGTGTGGATCGTGGCGTCGTTGGGTTTTGCCTATTACGTGAAAACCTTTGCCGACTACAACGCCATGTACGGCAGTATCGGTGCAATCATCGTGTTATTGCTGTATTTCTATATTTCCGCTGCCGTGTTGCTGTTGGGCGCGGAAATGAACGCAGTGATTGAGCACATGTCGAGTGGGGGCAAGAACCCTGGCGAAAAGGATTTCGAGGGGCACAAGCCCGGCGACACCATTACCGTGCTGGGCCATGAGCACCCGATACCGAGCGAGCCCCAACCTTCCGAGCCGAACCCCAGATGATCCGTGACATTCTCAAGATGGGCGACGAACGCTTGCTGCGCATCGCCCCGCCAGTGCCCGAACATATGCTCGGTAGTGCCGAACTGCAGCAACTGATCGACGACATGTTCGAAACCATGTGCCATGTGGGCGGCGTGGGCCTGGCTGCGCCGCAAATCGGCATCGACCTGCAGTTGGTGATCTTCGGTTTCGAGCGCAGCGAGCGCTACCCGGATGCCGAAGCGGTGCCAAAGACCATTCTGCTCAACCCGGTAATCACCCCAATATCCACCGAGGTGGAGGACGGTTGGGAAGGTTGCCTGTCGGTGCCTGGCCTGCGTGGCGTGGTACCGCGCTTCAAGCACATCTGCTACGAAGGCCTCGACCCCCAGGGCAACCCGATCAACCGCTTTGCCGACGGCTTCCATGCGCGGGTGGTGCAGCATGAGTGCGACCACCTGATCGGCCGGCTGTACCCGTCGCGCATCCAGGACTTCGCCAGGTTCGGCTACACTGAGGTGCTGTTCCCCGGGCTTGACGCCAGCGACGACTGACCCCGTTGCATTGCTACCAGGCGTTTGCTGCGCTGGTAGCGCTGCAGGCGGCCTGCCAGGGTTTCCGGCAGTTGCTGGGCCAGGTCGAAACCCAGGGACTGGTAGAAGGGCACCAGGTCCGGGTGGCAGAACAGCCAGGTAGGCCCGTCAGCCTGTCCCAGCGCTGCCTCGACCAACCGCGCGGCCACCCCCTGGCTGCGCCGCTGCGGGTCGACGAACAGGCCGGTCAGCCAGAAACCCTCGCCCACGCTACTCAGGCTCAGGCCGGCGATGATGCCTGGGCCCCGCGCCACCCACAGCGCAGCATCGCCCGTAGCACGCATGCGCGAGCCGTGGCGGCGGTAAAAGTGGTCCAGCAGCCGGCGTTCTGTGCCCGAAAGTTTCGAACAGGACAAATTTTCAGAAATGGCGAGTCCTACCTTTATAGGTGGCCAGAGGCTCTGGCCCGATGATTTGCAGCCGTTTTGTCGCAGATTGTTGCAAAACCGGCAAGGGTGAATATCCGACTCCGGGGTTCAACTATTCCAGGCCGGGAGTAGACTTTTACACATCCCCCCTGGCAGTACGAAGCGGGATCGGTACTTCGTGCCATCTTCACCGTAGATGGCAACTTCTCCGCGCCGCTTGCGGCAATAGAAGTCAATCGATCAGCTTGAATGCTCAAAAGGCAAACCCACATGAAACCATTACTGATTCTTGCATTGGTCGGTATGTCCTCGTTCGCCCTTGCCGATGAGGCCAAACCTGTCTCCAGCGAGCCTGTGGCCCAGCAGTACGACTACACCATGAACCTGGACATCAAGCGGGTGATCAACCTGTCGACCATCCCCAATGTCTGCGAAGTGGTACCTGCGACCATGACCTACGAAGACCACCAGGGCCAAGTGCACACCATCCAGTACCGTGCCATGGGTGAAGGTTGCCAGCAGGGTTGAGCGGCCACCTGCAGGATTGCGCGGAACCTGCATGCAGCGCAATCCTTGTAGGAGCGGCCTTGTGTCGCGAAAGGGCTGCAAAGCAGCCCCAGCAATTTGTGCATCTGCGCTAAAACCTTGGGGCTGCTTCGCAGCCCTTTCGCGACACAAGGCCGCTCCTACAGTTGTCTCCGGTGGCCGATCAGACGGTTTTTCCTCGGCAATGATTTGCCAATACCAAAGCAGATTAATTTCCAACGCCTGTCGATTCCTCCGATTTCCGTTCGACCATAGGTGAAGGCATGCGCCACAGCGTGTCAAAACCCTATGACCTGTCGGAGGAACCCCGATGAGCACCGCAGCCGAAACCGAGATCCGCCAACTGATCGAGCGCTGGATGCAGGCCGTGCGCGATCGCGACATCCCCAACATCATCGCCCCCTATGCCGACGACATCGTTGCTTTCGATGCCATCCAGTCCCTGCAATTCAAAGGCAAGGCCGTGTACACGGCGCACTGGGAAATGTGCATGAGCATGTGCCCTGGCGCCATGGTCTTCGAGCTCGCCGAACTAACCGTGCATGCCACAGGCGACCTGGCCCTGGCCCACTGGCTGAACCGCTGCGGGCCGGCGGACGACGCCAGCCAGTGCGGCTTCATGCGCGCCACCGTGGGCTATCGTCGTCAAGGTGGCCAGTGGCAGGTGATCCACGAACACTGGTCAGCGCCATTCGACATGGAAACGCAAAAAGCCCTGTTCGATCTCAAGCCCTGAGCCGTTATCGCCAAACGCACTTTGCCAATGCCCTGGAGGCGACCATGAAATACCTGTGCCTGGTCTATTGTGACGAAGGGCTGCTGCACAGCCTGCCCGACAGCCCGGAAGACGCCGAGTGCATGGCCTACGCCGAAGCCATTCAAGGCTCAGGGCGAATGCTGGCGGCCGAGGCGCTGAAGCCGGTACAGACTGCCACCACGGTGCGCATGCGCAATGGGCACATGAGCCTGACCGACGGCCCGTTCGCCGAAACCAAGGAGCAACTGGCCGGTTTTTACCTGGTGGAGGCCCGCGACCTGAACGAAGCGCTGAACATCGCCAAGGGCATCCCCGCCGCGCGGGTCGGCAGTGTCGAGGTGCGACCGGTACGCGAACTGCAACCCTGACAGCAACGGAGAACTATCAGCATGAGCCTTGCACAACCTGCGCAAGCGCAGCACGAGTTGTCTATCAGCCGCCTGATCGACGCGCCACCGGCCAAGGTGTTCCGCGCCTGGACCGAGCCCCAGTGGCTGATGCAGTGGTGGGGGCCGCACGGCATGACTACCCCGGAGTGCGAGATGCAGTTGTGGACCGGTGGCCTGTTCCGCACCCTGATGCGTGCACCGGATGGCAGCGAGTATCCGAACCAGGGGGTGTTTCTGGAAATTGCCGCACCGCGTCGGCTGGTGTTCACCGATGCCTTCGGCCCAGGTTGGGTACCTTCGGACAAGGCCTTCATGACTGCCGTGATCAGTTTTGACGAGGAACACGGCAAAACCCGCTACACCGCCCGTGCCTTGCACTGGAGTGCCACCGACTGCCGTGCCCATGAGGAAATGGGCTTCCACCAGGGCTGGGGAGAAAGCCTGGACCGCCTGGTGGAGGTGGTGACCCTGCGGATGCCTGACTGATGGCGGCACTGGCGCAGGTACGCGCCGAAGTCGAGGCGGTGTACCGGCGGGAGTCGCGGCGCATCCTGGCGACGCTGATCCGCCTGTTGGGTGATTTCGACCTGGCCGAGGAGGCCATGCACGATGCCTTCTTCATCGCCGTCGAGCGCTGGCAGCGCGACGGCATCCCCGACAACCCGCGGGCTTGGCTGGTTTCCACCGGGCGCTTCAAGGCCATTGATGCGCTGCGCCGGCGCGCCCGTTTCGACCGCTCTCAGGCGGACCTGAGCATGCAGCTGGAGGGGCAGGCGCAGGACCCCAGCGAGGAAGAACTGCTGGCGGACGACCGCCTGCGGCTGATTTTCACCTGCTGCCATCCGGCACTGGCGGCAGATGCCCAGGTGCCGCTGACCCTGCGCGAAGTCTGCGACCTCACCACCGAGCAGATCGCCCGCGCCTTCCTGCAAAGCCCGGCCACCATCGCCCAGCGCATCGTCCGCGCCAAGGCCAAGATCCGCGATGCCGGCATCCCCTACCAGGTACCGGAGCTGAACGAACTGCCCGAGCGCCTGGAGAGCGTGTTGCGGGTGATCTACCTGGTGTTCAACGAGGGTTATTCGGCGTCGTCGGGCGAGGCGCTGCTGCAACAGGAGCTGAGCGATGAAGCCATTCGCCTGGCGCGGTTACTGGTGCAGTTGTTGCCCGACCCAGAGGCGGTCGGCCTGCTGGCCTTGATGCTGCTGCAGGCGTCCCGTCAGCGGGCACGTACCGATGGCCAGGGTAACCTGGTGCTGCTGGAGCAGCAGGACCGTGGCTTGTGGGACCGGCAGCGCATTGCCGAAGGCTGCGAGCTGGTGCGCCAGGCCCTGCAAAGCAGGGGCTTCGGCGCCTATAGCCTGCAGGCGGCGATTGCTGCGGTGCATGCCGAAGCGGCAACGGCTGAAGAAACGGATTGGGCCGAAATCGTCGGGCTGTATGACGTGTTGCAGCGGCATTGGCCGTCAGCGGTGGTGGAGCTGAACCGGGCGGTGGCGCTGGCCAAGCGGGACGGGCCGGCGGTTGGCTTGCGAGCGGTGGAAGGGATTCTGGCGCGGGGTGAGTTGCTGGACTATCACCTGGCGCATGCGGCGCGGGGTGAATTGCATTACCAGTTGGGGCAGATAGAAGAGGCGCGGGCGGCATGGCGGCAGGCGCTGGCGCTGACTCGGCAGGAGCCCGAGCGCAGGCATATCGAGCGGCGGCTACAGGCTATTGAATGATGTTTGCTGCGCTGGCCTCTTCGCGGGTTCACCGGGGCGCTGAACCGCCGCGAAAAGGCCGGCACTGCATACATCAATCTTCAGCTAGCGACAAAATTCGGCGGCGACACCAGCTCGACGGTCTGCTGCTTGCGCGGTGCCAGGATCTCGGCCTCGCCCTCGACCACCAGCTCATCATTCTGGTTGTACACATTGGTAGCGATGCGCACCTTGAACTTGGGCAGCTTCTCGAGAATCTCCAGGCGCACAGTCAGGGTATCGCCAATCTTCACCGGCTTCTGGAAGCTCATTTTCTGGCCCAGGTAGATGGTGCCAGGGCCAGGCAGGGTGCAGGCCACCGCGGCACTGATCAGCGCGCCACTGAACATGCCATGGGCAATGCGCTCGCGGAACATGCTCTTGGCCGCGAACTCGGCGTCCAGGTGCACCGGGTTGTGGTCACCGGACATCGCAGCGAACAGCTGGATGTCGCGTTCTTCAACGGACTTCTTGTACTCGGCCTTCTGGCCAACTTCGAGGGCTTCGTAAGGCGTGTTGGTGACCTGGGACATCGGGGCTTCCTTAAGCGGTAGGCGAGGGCGGCTATCATTCACTGCGCACAGGGCGGCCAAGGGCCAGTGCCTGTTCAAGCCAGCCGAGAATATCGGCGGTGACCTCGTCACGGTTGGTTTCGTTGAGTACTTCATGCCGCGCCTCAGGATAGACGCGCAGCTGTACATGTCGATTGCCGGTCGCGCGCAGGGCGTCGGCCAGATGGGTGAGACGCTTGCCGGCACTGACCGGATCACATTCCCCACCGATTACCAGCATCGGCAGGTTCGGATCGATCTGCGCGAGGTTACCCGGCTGGCTGATCTGCGCCAAGCCTTGCAGCAGGTCGAGCCACAACTGGTTGCTGCAGCGAAAGCCGCACAGCGGGTCGTTGACGTACAGGTCGACCTCGGCCGGGTCGCGGCTGAGCCAGTCGAACGCCGTGCGGTTGGGCTTGAAGGCTTTGTTGAACGAGCCGAACGACAAC
Organism: Pseudomonas sp. TWI929; assembly: GCF_039673335.1. Taxonomy (NCBI): domain Bacteria; kingdom Pseudomonadati; phylum Pseudomonadota; class Gammaproteobacteria; order Pseudomonadales; family Pseudomonadaceae; genus Pseudomonas; species Pseudomonas sp. TWI929. The sequence goes on along the minus strand of NZ_JBDJLK010000099.1, from coordinate 4,522 downwards.
CACTCGATCAGCGCGCTCTTGCCCAGAGGCCCCTGGCGCCAGGTCTCCAGCCGGGCAATCAGCCGTGCCACGCGGTACAGCGCCGCCGGCTGGTAGTTGGAGCCACTGAGAACCGCCCCGTGCAGGCTGGCGCTGTGGTGCAGCAGGTAGGCCTGGGCGATGTAGCTGCCCATGCTGTGGCCGAACAGGAACAGCGGTGTGCACGGGAACTGCTGGCCGATGTGCTGGGCCAGCGACCCGAGGTCGTTGACCACGGCATTCCAGCCATGATGGCGGGCGAACAGGCCGAGGCTGCCCAGCTCGGCGGTGCGCCCGTGGCCGCGCTGGTCGGCGGCGAACAGGGCAAAGCCGGCCTCGCACAGGGCATGGCCCAGGCGCTGGTAGCGCCCGGCATGCTCGGCCATGCCATGGGCCAGCAGCACCACGGCTTTTATCGGCTTGGCCGGCAGCCATTGGTGCACATACAGGCTGCAGTGCTCGCTGGCGGGCAGCCAGAAGGCGTCGTGGGGCATGGCGGGTCCTTGTGCGCACAGGTACCCGGACAGTGTATGCACATCCGGCCAGATTGCAGGAAGGGCACAAATAAGATTCACAATGTTAATGGCGGCACTTGGCGTATATGCCACCTTGGGCTTACCTGCTAACGTCGGATCAACGCCTTTTTGCCTTCAGGCGATCAGGTTAAGGACTAAAGGACGCAGTGCAGGTCCAGGCAGAGGAACAATAATAAATGCAAGCCGACTTCTGGAATGACAAGCGCCCGGCGGGCGTGCCTTCCACCATCGACATCAATGCCTACGCCTCGGTCGTCGAGGTGTTCGAACGCTCCTGCAAGCGCTTTGCCGACCGCCCGGCATTCAGCAACCTGGGCGTAACCCTGACCTACGCGGAGCTGGAGCGCCATTCGGCAGCCTTCGCCGCCTGGTTGCAGCAGCATACCGACCTCAAGCCGGGCGACCGCATCGCGGTGCAGATGCCCAACGTGCTGCAGTACCCGATCGCCGTGTTCGGTGCCATGCGCGCGGGCCTGATCGTGGTCAACACCAACCCGCTGTACACCGAACGCGAGATGCGCCACCAGTTCAAGGACAGCGGCGCACGTGCGCTGGTGTACCTGAACATGTTCGGCAAGCGCGTGCAGGAGGTGCTGCCCGACACCGGCATCGAATACCTGATCGAGGCGAAGATGGGCGACCTGCTGCCTACCGCCAAGGGTTGGCTGGTCAACACCGTGGTCGACAAGCTGAAGAAAATGGTGCCGGCCTACCAGTTGCCGCAGGCGGTGCCGTTCAAGCAGGTGCTGCGCCAGGGCCGCGGGCTGTCGCCCAGGCCGGTGCCATTGAGCCTGGATGACATCGCCGTGCTGCAATACACCGGTGGCACCACCGGCCTGGCCAAGGGCGCCATGCTCACCCACGGCAACCTGGTGGCCAACATGCTGCAGGTGCTGGCCTGCTTCTCGCAGCACGGCCCGGATGGGCAGAAGCTGCTCAAGGATGGCCAGGAGGTGATGATTGCCCCGCTGCCGCTCTACCACATCTATGCCTTTACCGCGAATTGCATGTGCATGATGGTCACGGGCAACCACAACGTGCTGATCACCAACCCGCGGGACATTGCCGGCTTCATCAAGGAGCTGGGCAAGTGGCGTTTCTCCGCCTTGCTGGGGCTCAATACCCTGTTTGTCGCGCTGATGGACCACCCGGGTTTCCGCCAGCTGGATTTCTCGGCGCTGAAGGTCACCAACTCCGGCGGCACGGCGCTGGTCAAGGCCACCGCCGACCGCTGGGAAGACCTGACTGGCTGCCGCATCGTAGAAGGCTACGGCCTGACCGAAACCTCTCCGGTGGCCAGCACCAATCCTTATGGCCAGCTGGCGCGCCTGGGCACGGTGGGCATCCCGGTGGCGGGCACCGCGTTCAAGGTGATCGACGATGACGGCAACGAAATGCCGCTGGGCGAGCGGGGCGAGCTGTGTATCAAGGGCCCGCAGGTGATGAAGGGCTACTGGCAGCAGCCCGAGGCCACCGCTCAGGCCCTGGATGCGCAGGGCTGGTTCAAGACCGGCGACATCGCGGTGATCGACCCGGATGGCTTCACCCGCATTGTCGACCGCAAGAAGGACATGATCATCGTCTCGGGCTTCAACGTGTACCCCAACGAGATCGAGGACGTGGTAATGGGCCACCCCAAGGTCGCCAACTGTGCGGCTATCGGCGTGCCGGACGAGCGTTCCGGCGAGGCGGTGAAGCTGTTTGTGGTACCGCGTGAGGGTGGGTTGAGCGTGGATGAGCTGAAGGCCTACTGCAAGGCCAACTTCACCGGCTACAAGGTGCCCAAGCACATCGTGCTGCGCGAGTCGTTGCCAATGACGCCGGTGGGCAAGATTCTGCGGCGGGAGCTGCGTGACATAGCTTGATACCGGGGTGGCTTGTTCGCGGCGGTTCATCGGGGCGCCGAACCGCCGCGAATGCCTTCAAGCCGCTCTAACAGGCATCTTACAGCCTGATTAGCGACATTTTGGATAAATACTCTAAAAATGACCTGTATTGTTCATTGAGTCATTTTTGTGACCATTAGGCCGTTTTTGGCCTCTAGGCGACCCCAGGCAAAGCTGTTACTCTCGGCCCGCTTTCAGATGATACGGTTTGCAACGAGCCGTCATCTCATATCAATAATAAGCGCATCGACGCGTGAATCGAACTTCGCTGTTGCTGAAGGAGTGGGCTTCCATGATTGAAAATTTTTGGAAGGATAAGTACCCAGCCGGGATTACGGCGGAAATCAATCCTGACGAATTCCCCAATATCCAGGCGGTACTCAAGCAATCCTGCCAACGCTTTGCCGACAAACCGGCCTTTAGCAACCTGGGCAAGACTATCACCTATGGCGAGTTGTATGCGCTGTCGGGGGCGTTTGCCGCCTGGCTGCAGCAGCATACCGACCTCAAGCCGGGTGACCGCATTGCCGTGCAGCTGCCCAATGTCCTGCAATACCCGGTCGTGGTATTCGGCGCGATGCGTGCCGGGCTGATCGTGGTCAACACCAACCCGCTGTACACCGCACGGGAGATGGAGCACCAGTTCAACGACTCCGGCGCCAAGGCCCTGGTGTGCCTGGCCAACATGGCCCACCTGGCCGAGAAGGTGGTGCCCAAGACCCAGGTCAAGCACGTTATCGTCACCGAAGTGGCCGACCTGCTGCCACCGCTCAAGCGCCTGCTGATCAACAGCGTGATCAAGTACGTGAAGAAGATGGTGCCGGCCTACAACCTGCCGCGTGCCGTACGCTTCAACGACGCGCTGGCGCTGGGCAAGGGCCAGCCGGTGACCGAGGCCAACCCGCAGGCCAACGACGTGGCGGTGTTGCAGTACACCGGTGGCACCACCGGCGTGGCCAAGGGCGCGATGCTGACCCACCGCAACCTGGTGGCCAACATGCTGCAGTGCCGGGCGCTGATGGGTTCGAACCTGCACGAAGGCTGTGAAATTCTCATCACCCCGCTGCCGCTGTACCACATCTACGCCTTTACCTTCCATTGCATGGCTATGATGCTGATTGGCAACCACAACGTGCTGATCAGCAACCCGCGTGACCTGCCGGCCATGGTCAAGGAACTGGGCAAGTGGAAGTTCAGCGGCTTTGTCGGCCTCAACACCCTGTTTGTCGCCTTGTGCAACAACGAGGCCTTCCGTGCCCTGGATTTCTCGGCATTGAAGATTACCCTGTCTGGCGGCATGGCCCTGCAGCTGAGCGTGGCCGAGCGCTGGAAGGCCGTGACCGGTTGTGCCATCTGCGAAGGCTACGGCATGACCGAGACCAGCCCGGTGGCTGCGGTGAACCCGGCAGAGGCCAACCAGGTCGGCACCATCGGTATTCCGGTGCCATCGACCTTGTGCAAGATCATCGACGACGCCGGCAACGAGCTGCCGCTGGGCGAAGTGGGCGAGTTGTGCGTCAAGGGCCCGCAGGTGATGAAGGGTTACTGGCAGCGCGAGGACGCCACCGCGGAGATCCTCGACAGCGAAGGCTGGCTGAAGACCGGCGACATTGCCCTGATCCAGGCGGACGGCTACATGCGTATCGTCGACCGCAAGAAGGACATGATCTTGGTCTCGGGCTTCAACGTTTACCCTAACGAGCTGGAAGACGTGCTGGCGGCCTTGCCGGGTGTATTGCAGTGCGCGGCCATTGGTGTGCCGGACGAGAAGTCCGGTGAAGTGATCAAGGTATTCATCGTGGTCAAGCCGGGCATGACCGTGACCAAGGAGCAGGTGATGGAGCACATGCGTGCCAACGTTACCGGCTACAAGGTCCCGCGCCAGATCGAGTTCCGCGATGCGCTGCCGACCACCAACGTGGGCAAGATTTTGCGCCGCGAGCTGCGTGATGAAGAGCTGAAGAAGCAGGGCTTGAAGAAGATCGCCTGATCCTTGGTTTACGCGGTCGCTGTAGGAGCGGCCTTGTGTCGCGATCGGGCCGCGAAGCGGCCCCAGAAATGTCAGCACCACGGCTGAGAACC
>NZ_JBDJLK010000098.1:0-18691 GCF_039673335.1 Pseudomonas sp. TWI929 | reverse complement strand
GTGCGGCCCAATCGCGACACAAGGCCGCTCCCACAGGGACCGCGCAAGGCTCAGGGCCTGTGTTGTACCTGTGGGAGCGGGTTTACCCGCGAAGAGGCCGGCACCGGCAGCGCATCCCTGTGAATCAACCCACAAGCCCTGCCATCGGCATCCACCATCTGCAATGCATCCAAGTGCAGATGCCGGCCAAACAACTCCAGCAACTGCCCAATCGTGGCATTGAGCCGCACCGTCGGCTGCTCGGCCGGCGGCACGCTTATCAGCCCAGGTAACGGCCGGCTCTCACGTACTCCCAGCTCCTGCGGCCGCCCCAGTAGGTAGCCCTGTACCAGGTCCACGCCCATCTCCACCAGTACCGCCAGCTCCTCCGCCAGCTCGATCCCTTCGGCAATTACCTGTGCCTTCGACGCTCGGGCAATCTGCAGGATCGAGCCGACGAACTCGCGCTTGAGCGGGTCGCGGTGGATGCCGTCGATGAAATGCCGGTCGATCTTCACGTATTCAGGGCGCAGCTCCGACCACAAGCGCAAGCTCGAATAACCTGCCCCCAGATCGTCGATGGCAATCGAAAAGCCCATGTCGCGGTAGTGGTGCAGGGCATTGGACAGCAGCTGGAAGTCGTCGGTCGGGGTGTGCTCGGTCAGCTCGATCACCACCCGGCTGGGCGGCAGGCCGACCTGTTCGAGCAGCTTTAGGGTCAAGCCAGACGGGTAGTGCGGCTCTAGCAGCGATTCTGGCGAGATGTTGAGAAACAGCTTGCCCTGTAACTGCTGCTCGTTGAAACGCCGGCAGGCGCTTTCCCGGCAGGCCGCCTCCAGTTCGGTCAGGCGGCCGGCCTGGCGGGCGATGGTAAACAGGTTCAGCGGCGCGTGCAGCGGGCTGTTGGACGGCCCGCGGCTCAGCGCTTCATGGCCGTACACCCGTTGTTCGCTCAGGCACATGATCGGCTGGAACAGGCTGTGAATACTGCGTTGAGCCAGGATGGCACTCAAGGCACTGAGCTGTTCGGCAACGGTCATGACGTATTCCTGAAAATGAAAGGGCCAGGCGTTTGCACGCCCAGCCCCTCTATTTCACGACAGCGCGATGACTGTTTGATGACAGGTCACATTATTCTGCCATCACTTGCGCAGTGCCTTACTTCTTGGCCACCTTGGTGCTTGCGCTCAGGTAGTCGATCAGGATACGACCGGTTTCGGACAGGTAGGCATCGTCTTCCGGCTTGGTGTTGTCATCCTCGGTTGGCAGTGCGTCTTCGTCCTCTTTCTTCAGCTCTTTCAGCGGCTCTTCACCCTTGGCCTTGCGGCGGATGTTTTCCAGCGCCAGTTGCTTGGCCTCGATGTCGTCGTGGCGTGCGCGGCGCTCCTGTTCGTTGAGGCTGACGGTTTTCTCGTTCATCAGCTTCTGGGTCAGGGCCAGGCGGTCGCGGATGTAGGTGAACTCCGCATCCTTGTCGCTGCGTGCTTCATGCTGCGCCTTGAGCTGGGCCAGGAACGGCTTGAACGGGTCGGCCGCCGGTTTCACTACCGGGCGGATAGTGTCCCACGGCATGGCCTCGGGTAGGGCGCTCTCGCCGATTTCCTTGGTGTCGATGATCGACGGGTAGTCGATGTCCGGCAGCACGCCCTGGTGCTGGGTGCTCTGCCCGGAAACCCGGTAGAACTTGGCCAGCGTCAGTTTCAGCTCGCCATGGTTGAGCGGCTGGATGGTCTGCACGGTGCCTTTGCCGAAGGTCTGGCCGCCGATGATCAGCGCGCGGTGGTAGTCCTGCATGGCACCGGCGAAGATCTCCGAAGCCGACGCCGACAGGCGGTTGACCAGCAGCGCCAGCGGGCCTTTGTAGAAGGCGCCTGGGTTTTCGTCTTCCAGCACGTCGACACGGCCGTCGCTGTTGCGTACCAGCACGGTCGGGCCTTTTTCGATGAACAGGCTGGTCAGCTCGGTGGCTTCCTGCAGCGAGCCGCCGCCGTTGTTGCGCAGGTCAATGACCACGCCGTCGACTTTCTCTTTCTGCAGTTCGGTGAGCAGCTTCTTCACGTCACGCGTGGTGCTCTTGTACTCCGGGTCACCGGCGCGGTAGGCCTTGAAGTCCAGGTAGAAGGCCGGGATCTCGATGATGCCCAGCTTGTAGTCACGCCCGTCCTGCTTGAGCTTGAGCACCGACTTTTTCGCTGCCTGCTCTTCAAGCTTCACCGCTTCGCGGGTAATCGACACGATCTTGCTGGTCTGGTCGCTAGGCGCATTGCTGGCCGGGATGATCTCCAGGCGCACCACCGAGCCTTTCGGGCCACGGATCAGCTTGACCACTTCGTCCAGGCGCCAGCCGACCACGTCGACCATTTCCTTGTTGCCCTGGGCTACGCCGATGATCTTGTCGGCCGGGGCCACTTGCTTGGTCTTGGCTGCCGGGCCTGCCGGCACCAGGCGCACGATCTTGACCTGGTCGTTGTCGCTTTGCAGCACCGCGCCGATGCCTTCCAGCGACAGGCTCATGTTGATGTCGAAGTTTTCCGCGTTGTCCGGCGACAGGTAGTTGGTGTGCGGGTCGTAGGACTGGGCGAAGGTGTTGATGTAGGCCTGGAAGATGTCCTCGGCACGGGTCTGGTCCAGGCGCGCCAGCTGGTTCTTGTAGCGCTTGGTCAGGGTTTCCTGGATCTGCTTGGGTTCCTTGCCGGCGATCTTCTGACGCAGCACTTCGTCCTTGACGCGTTTGCGCCACAAGTCATCGAGCTCGGCCTGGTCCTTCAACCACGGTGCGTCCTTGCGCTCGATCAGCAAGGTTTCCTTGGTGGTGAAGTCGATCTTGTCCACGCCTTTGTTCAATTCGGCCAGGGCGAAGTCCAGGCGTTGCTTGACGCGGTCCAGGTAGCGTTTGTAGATGGTGAAGCCCGGGTCCAGGTTACCGCTCTTGAGGAAATCGTCGAATTGCGTTTTCCATTTGTCGAACTCGGCGATATCGGCGGCGGTGAAGTAGCTGCGTGCCGGGTCCAGCAGCTTGATGTAGCTGTCATAGATGATGACCGAACGGGCGTCGTCCAGCGGCGGCTTGCTGTAGTGGTGGCGCTTGAGCAATTCCACCACGTTGAGGCTGGCGACGATCTCGTCGCGGTCCGGCTGCAGGCTGTCCCACTTGTTGGCGGCCACCGCATTGCCGCCGAGCGTGAGGCTACCCAGGCCGATCATCAGGGCCAGGGCGGTGCTTGGAAGGAAATGCTTCATGCTGATTCGACGTGGGGGCATTTGATCACGCATAGTAGGCCGTCTATTCCGTTCGCCGGTTCCATGGGAGCCGGGCGCATACTGCAAAAAGCCTGGGGCATAGCGACCCCAGGCTCGGTCATATGATTCAACTATGGAGGCACTGTGAAGGCATTGCAAGGCGTTGACGGACATGTGGAGTGGGTCGAGGCCGAACGCCCGGCCTGTGACGCGGGCCAAGTGCGCATTCGCGTGGCCGCAGCGGGGCTGAACCGCGCCGATCTGCTGCAGATGAAAGGTTTGTACCCGCCACCGCCAGGTGCCAGCCCGTACATGGGCCTGGAGTGTTCCGGGGTGGTTGAAGAAGTGGGCGCCGGTGCCGATTGGCGCGTGGGCGACCGGGTGTGTGCGCTGCTGGCCAGCGGTGCCATGGCCGAAGAAGTGGTTGTCGATGCCCGCCACGTGCTGCCGGTGCCCGAGGGCCTGAGCCTGAACGAGGCGGCGGCGTTGCCGGAGGTGTATGCCACTGCCTGGTTGAACATCTTCCAGCTCGGTGGTGTGAAGGCCGGTGAAAAAGTGCTGGTGCACGCTGGTGCCAGTGGCGTGGGCTCGGCGGCTATCCAGCTGTGCAAGGCGTTCGGCAGCCCGGTATGGGTCAGCGTCGGTTCGCAGGACCGCCTGGACTATTGCGAGGCACTGGGCGCCGCGGGCGGTGTGGTGCGTAACCAGAACCTGGATGAGCTGGAAGGTTTTGGCCCGTTCGACGTTATTCTCGACCCGGTGGGGGCTAGCTACGGCGAGCTCAACCTCAAGTTGCTGGCCCGTGACGGGCGCTGGGTAATCATTGGCCTGATGGGCGGGCGCAAGTTCGAGCTGGACCTCGCGCAGGTGCTGGGCAAGCGCCTGGAAATCACCGGTTCGACCCTGCGCAACCGTGATGACGGCTTCAAGGCTGAGCTGCTGCGTGAATTGCAGCAACAGGTATGGCCGCTGTTTGCCGAAGGGCGCTTGTCGCCGCAGCTGGTCGATACCTACCCGGTGGAGTTTGCCCAGGCGGCGTATGCCGAGCTGGAAACCAACCAGGTGTCGGGCAAGCTGGTGATGGTGATCGACCCAAGCCTGGCATAAGCAGGCCAGGCCTCTTCGCGGGTGAACCCGCTCCCACAGAAATCACCACAGGTTCGTACATTGTGGTATCCCCTGTGGGAGCGGGTTTACCCGCGAAAGGGCCGGTACAGTTAAGGCAAGAAGCTCAGGACCAACTCAGGATCGGCCACTTGTTGGTCTCGGCATGCTCGCGCAACACCCCATCCGGGTTCACCACATGCGGGTAATCCACCTTCAGCAACAACGGCAGGTCATTGCGCGAATCGGAATAGAAACTCGCCCCCTCCAGGTTCTCCTGCTCCTGGTCCAGCCACTCCAGCAACCGGGTGATCTTGCCTTCGCGGTAGGTCAGCACCCCATGGGTCTTGCCGGTGTACACGCCGTTCTGCGCTTCCAGCTCGATCGCCAGGTATTCATCCACCCCCAGCCGCGCCGCAATCGGCCCGACCAGGTGTGTGCCTGAAGCGGAAATGATCAGGATGCGGTCCCCGCGCTTGCGGTGCTCGGCAATGCAGCGGCAGGCGTCGCCGTAGATGATCGGCTCGATCACCTCTTCGACCCAGGGTTCTACCAGGTGCGCGACTTCTTCCAGGGTGCGCCCGGCAATCGGCTCCAGGCTGAAGGCCATGTAGTCCTCCATCTGCAGGTGGCCCTTGCCATAGGCCTCCATCAGTTCATGGTCGCGGCGCAGGAAGGCTTTGCCGTCGACCCAGCCCAGCCGGGCCATCTGCTCGCTCCACAACGACGCGCAGTCGCCGTGGATCAGGGTTTCGTCCAGATCGAAAATTGCCAGTGCCATGGGTAAATCTCCTTAGGCCACTTCGCGTAGCGCCGTGGGGTCGATCGACAAGCTCACCCGCTGCCCGTCCGCGTGCAGGTCGGCCGGCGAGCGGTTGAGCACGTCGACCACCAGCTCCACTTCACGCACCCGCACCCGGTAACGGATCACGTTGCCCAGCAGGCTGCGGCTGCGCACTTCGGCGTCAAGCTCGCCATGCACGCCCAGGGTGATCGACTCCGGGCGGATCGCCAGGCGGTGGGCCACCGGGCGCTGCAACAGGCGGCTGGCGCTGTCGGCATCGAGCAGGTTGTAGTTGCCGATAAAGCCGGCGGCAAACAGGTCCACCGGCGCGGTGTAGAGGGTTTCGGCATCGCCGCTCTGGACGATACGCCCCTGGTTCATCAGGAAGATGCGGTCGGACATGGTCAGCGCTTCTTCCTGGTCGTGGGTGACGAAGATTGTGGTCAGCCCCAGTTCGCGCTGGATGGCGCGAATCTGCTCGCGCAGGTGCTTGCGAATGCGCGCATCCAGCGCCGACAAAGGCTCGTCCAGCAGCAGCAGGCGCGGGCGGGTGACCAGCGAACGGGCCAGGGCCACGCGTTGGCACTGGCCACCAGACAACTGGTGCGGGTAGCGCCCGGCGAAGTTGCCCAGCTCTACCAGCTCCAGCGCCTCGCGCACCCGCAACTGGCTTTCATTGGCCTTGACCTTCTGCATGCGCAGGCCAAAGGCGACGTTCTGCTCCACGGTCATGTTGGGGAACAGCGCATAGCTCTGGAACACCATGCCGATACCGCGCTTTTGCGGGCTCAGCGGCACGATGTCGTGGCCGTCGAGCAGGATTTGCCCGCTGTCCACCGGGGTCAGCCCGGCGATGCAGCGCAGCAGGGTGGACTTGCCGCAGCCGGACGGGCCGAGCAGGGTGACGAACTCGCCGCGTTCGATGTGGCAGTCGATGTTTTCGAACACCGGGCTGCCGGCATAGCTTTTCTGCAGTTTCTGTACGCTGACGAAGCTCATTTCAGCTCTTGTCCTTGTTCAGGCGGTTGGCGACCCAGGTCAGTACCAGCACGAAGGCGAAGTAGGAGATCACCAGCGCGCTGTTGAAGTGGCCGCTGCTGTTGCGCATGTTGTTCAGGTACACCTGCAGGGTTTCGTAGCGGGTGCCGACCAGCAGGTTGGCAAACACGAACTCACCGAACAGGAATGAAAACGACAGCAGCAGCGCCACCATCAGGCCCTTGCGCAGGTTCGGCAGCACCACCAGCAGTGCGGCCTGCCAGGTGCTGGCGCCGAGCAGCTGGGCGGCGTCCATCAGGTCGCGCAGGTTGATGGCCTGCAGGTTGTTGGTAATGGCCCGGTACATGAACGGCAGGGCGATGGTGAAGTAGCAGCCAATCAGGATCCACGGTGTACCGACCATGGCCATCGGCCCGCTGCCATACAGCTGCAACAGCCCCACCGACGACACCACCGGCGGTACCGCGAACGGCAGCAGGATGAGGATGTTCATCAGCGCATCGAGCCTGGGGAAGTGGTAATGCACCACGAACAGCAGCGGCAAGATCAGCACCACCGACAGCAGCAGCGCGCCCACGCACACCACCAGCGACTGGCCGAAAGCGGCCAGGAAGCGCGGCTCGCTCCACAGCGCGGTGTACCATTTCAGGGTCAGGCCGCTGGGCAGCAGGCTGGCCGACCAGCTGGTGGCCAGCGAGTACAGCAGGGTGCCGGCCAGCGGCAGCAGCAGGATCAGGAACAGCAGGTAAACCACAGCGCGGTGGTACCAGCCGCCAGAGCGGGCGTCAGCGCGCATGGTAGCTCCGTTTCAGTAGCCATTGGTGCACCACCGTGACCAGCGTCATCAGACCCACCAGCACCATCGCCAGGGCACTGGCCAGGTTCGGGTCCAGGCTGATATCACCGGCCACCAGGCCAGCGATGCGGATCGGCAGCACGTTGAAATTGCCGGTGGTCAGCGCGTACACGGTGGCGTAGGCACCGAGGGCGTTGGCCAGCAGGATGACAAAGGTGCCCAGCAGTGCCGGGGTCAGCACCGGCAAGCCGATGTGCCGCCAGAACTGCCAATGGCTGGCGCCCAACAGCGCGGCCGACTCGCGCCAGTCTTCACGCAGGGCATCGAAGGCGGGGTACAGCAGCAACACGCCCAGCGGGATCTGGAAGTAGGTGTACACCAGGATCAGCCCGCTCTTGGAATAGATGCTGAAGTCCTCCAGCAGGCCGACCTGCTTCAGCAGCAGGGTCAGCGCGCCGTTGAAGCCAAGCAGGATGATGAAGGCGAACGCCAGCGGCACCCCGGCAAAGTTGCTGGTCATGTTGGCGAAGGCACTGACAAAGTCGCGCAGCTTCGAGTCCACCTGGCGCAGCGAATAGGCGCCGAGGGTGGCGATGACGATGCCGAACAGGCTCGACCAGAAGCTGATCTCCAGGCTGCGTTGCAGGGCCTGCAGGTAGAACTTCGAGGCGAACACCTTGCTGAAGTTGTCCACGCCCCAGCCAGCTTCCGATTGCAGGCTGTTGATCGCCACCCAGGCCAGCGGGGCGATCTGGAAGATGACGAAGAACACCGCGAACGGCAGCAGGCAAAGCAGCGCCAGGTAGCGGCCACGGGCGCTGCTGCTTTTGGGTGCAGTCACTTCAGCAGCTCCCGGCAAACCGTTTTGTCGTGCGCGGCACCGAGCAGCTCGCAGATAGTGCCGCACAGCTCGGTCTGCAGCGGCTTGGCCGCAGGGTCGAGGCTGAAGGCATCGCCGAACACGAACAGCGGCACTTCGCGTTCCTCGGCGAGCAGGCCGTTGTGCGAGCGGTCGTTGTTCATGCCGTGGTCGGCGGTGACCAGCACCTGGTAGCCCTCTTCCAGCCAGCCCGGCAGGTAGTCGGCCAGCAGGATGTCGACGCTGCGCGCGGCGTTGCGGTACTGGCTGCTGTCCAGGCCGTGGCGGTGGCCGATGTCGTCGATGCTCATCGGGTGCACCAGCAGGAAGTTCGGTGCATGGCGGCGGCGCAGGTATTCGCCGTCGGCCAGCAGGTGCGAATCGGGGTAGCGGTCATCCCAGTAGAACAGCCCGTGCTGGATCGGCAGCTTGGGTGCGTGGGTATGGCGGTCGCGCTGTGGGTCGAAGGGCGAGCGGTTGTACAGCTCGCTCATCCAGTGATAGGCCGCTGCTGCGGTGCCCAGGTTGGCTTCGCGGGCGTAGTGGAACACGCTGCGCTGGTTGGACAGGCGGTTGACGTTGTTGTGCACGATGCCGCTGTCGATGGGGGGCACGCCGGTGAGGATGCACTCGTACAGCGGCCGCGACAGCGACGGAAGTTCGCATTCTACGCGGTAAAGCGCGGCGCGGTCGGCCTCGACGTAGGCGTGCAGGTGGCCCATGGCATGGTGGGCGACCTGGTAGTTGAGGCCGTCGAGCAGGACCAGTATGACGTTGTAGCTCATTCAATACTCCGCAAAAAACGGGGAGGGCTGCGCCCTCCTTTCGCGACACAAGGCCGCTCCCACAGGGACAGCGAAAACCTCTGGGGCGACGCCGGCCCTGTGGGAGCGGCCTTGCGTCGCGATGGGCTGCGCAGCAGCCCCAAATGGGGCCTGCCTTACTCCATCTCGATGATCACTTGCTCCTGCCACATCTGCGGCAGTTTCTTCGAGGTCGCTTCCCAGGCTTCGGCATTCTTGATCGGCTGCGCCACCTTGTATTGCTCATTTGGCAGCAGCTTGGCCTGCACATCGGCCGGCAGTGTCAGGTGCTCGGCGCGGATCGGCCGCGCGTGGCCCTTGGCCAGGTTGATCTGCCCGGCGTCGCTGAAGATGTACTCACGGGTCAGCTTGGCCGCGTTAGGGTGCTTGGCGTATTTGTTGATGACCGTGGTATAGCCGGAAATCACCGAGCCATCCGACGGGATCAGCACTTCAAAACGCTTGGGGTCGATCTGTTCACGGTAGCTCAGACCGTTGAAGTCCCACACCACGCCGACTTCCACTTCGCCCTTTTCCAGGGTCTGAATGGTCGGGTTGGCAAGCGACAGGCGCTTCTGCTGGGCCAGCTTGGTGAACAGCTGCAGGCCTGGCGCCACGTTGGTTTCGTCACCCTTGTAGGCGATGGCCGCAGCCAGCACGCCGTTGGCGGCCTGGGCGGCGGTGCCGACATCACCAATGGCGACCTTGTACTTGCCTTTTTCCAGGTCGTGCCAGGAAGCCGGGCGGTCGCCTTCCTTGACCAGGTCCTTGTTGATGATGAAGGCAATGGTGCCGGTATAGGCCAGCGCCCAGTGGCCGTCCTTATCCTTGGCCCACGCCGGCACCTGGTCCCAGGTGCTTGGCTTGTACGGCTGGCTCACGCCCTTGCTTACGGCGATCGGGCCGAAGGCGGCACCCACGTCGCCGATGTCGGCGCTGGCGTTATCCTTCTCGGCTTCGAACTTGGCGATTTCCTGGGCCGAACTCATGTCGGTGTCGCTGTGCTTGAGGCCGTACTTGCTGGCCAGGTCTTCCCAGGTGCCTTTCCAGTTGGCCCAGGCATCAGGCATGCCCACGCTGTTGACGTTGCCTTCCTTGCGGGCGGCGTCTTCCAGGGCCTTGAGGTCGGTGTCGGCGGCCATGGCCGTGGTACACAAAGCGATAGCCGAACCGAGCAGTGACGCCATGAAGAACTTTTTCATCCGAAGCTCCTTGGGGTGGGTGCCTTTGCGATCGTTGTTATGGGTAACGCCGTTGCAAGCCGTTGACTGGCACCTTTGGTCTAGGTCAGCAAACCTTGAGCCAAGGTAGGCCGCTTGCGTGACAGTTTGATGTAGGGAAGGGCCGCCCGGGCCCCTGAAGCTACAGCGTAGACCAGGTAATCACCCCGGTTCTGCTGGCTTGGCGCGTTTCTGGCAGTACCTGGCCAAGGCCTTTGTCACAGGATGTTCATCAGCCCTGCCTAGGCTTGCACTATTCTCCACATGCCCTGTGATGGGGCTGGACTAGTCCAGATAGGTAACCTTTTGATGCAGTCGACGCCCCCGCGTGCGGTAACAGCCATCTGCCATGCCCTGCAGGAGCAGATCGAGCACGGCCTGCTGGCGCCGGGCGGCAAGCTGCCGGCCGAGCGCAGGCTCAGCGAGGTGTTCGACACCACGCGCATTACCTTGCGTGAAGCGTTGGTACAGCTGGAGGCCCAGGGGCTGATCTACCGTGAAGAGCGCCGCGGCTGGTTCGTTGCGCCCGAGCGGCTGACCTACGACCTGATCGAGCGCAGCCATTTTCATGCAATGGTCCGCGACCAGGGGCGGGTGGCCAGTACCGAGTTGCTGTCGGCGCGGCTGCAGCCGGCCTCGGCGGCCATCTGTGCGCGCTTGCAGCTGCCGGCGTTGTCCAGCGTGGTGCGTATCTGCCGCTTGCGGCGCATCGATGGGCGGGCGGTGCTGTATGCCGAGCATTACCTCAACCCCAAGTATTTCCCGGGGATTCTCGAGCAGGACCTGGCGCAGTCGCTGACCGAGATTTATGGGCGGGTGTATGGCATCCAGTATGGGCAGGTGTGCTTCGAGATCTTGCCGACTGCTTTACCGGTGGAGGCGGCCAGTGCCTTGAAGGTGTCGGCGGGCAGCCCGGGGCTGCACATCACCCGGGTCAACAGTGACCAGCATGGCCACCTGATCGACTGTGACCTGGAGTATTGGCGGCATGATGCCATCCGCATCCGCGCCCAGGCTGGCTAGGGTGTTGGCTTCTTCGCGGCGGTTCGACGCCTCGATAAACCCGCTCCCACAGGGACGGCACAAGATTCAGGACTTGCGACCAACCTGTGGGAGCGGGTTCACCCGCGAATAGGCCCTAACTGGAGGAACCGGATTCCGCCATCCCGCCACCCCCGGCCGTCACCACCTGCACCGACAACCGCGGCGTCGCCAGGTCCAGCCCGGCCTCATCCATCTGCCGCTTCAGCGCCAGGTTGAACGCACGCGACACTTCCCACTGCTTGATCGGCGCGGTCTTGAACCGCGCTCGCAAGATCGCCGAACCCGACTCGAAACTCTCCACCCCCTGCAGCTCCAGCGGCGACCAGATGTTGCGGCGCATCAGCGGGTCGTTGCGCAGCTTCTGGCCCACCTCGCGAATCAGTGTGATCGCCTGGTCGATGTTCATGCTGTGCGGGATCGCCACGCGGAAGATCGCGTAGCCGAACTCACGCGAGTAGTTCTTGATGCTCTTGATCTCGCTGAACGGGATGGTATGCACGATGCCGTCGATATCGCGCAGGCGCACGGTACGAATGGTCAGCCCCTCCACCGTGCCCAGGTGCCCACCCACATCCACATAGTCGTCGATGGCCAGCGAGTCTTCGATGATGATGAACAGCCCGGTGATCAGATCGGCCACCAGCGACTGCGCGCCAAAGCCGATGGCCAGGCCGATCACGCCGGCACCGGCCAGCAGCGGGGTGACGTTCATGCCCATGTTGGCCAGGGCGACGATCACCGCGATGATGAAGATGACCACGAACAACACGTTGCGGATCAACGGCATCATGGTTTGCGCACGGGCGTTGGCCAGGCCCCTGCGCGAACGCACCAGCGCGTGGTGCACGGCGGTGTCGGCAAGGATCCACACCAGCCAGGCGACGATCAGCGTGCCAGCCAGGCCCAGCAGGCGCACGCTGATGTCGTGGCCGTCGCCCTCGGCGAAGCCGATCATCGACAGGCCCCACACGCGCAGGCCCAGCTCGATGAACAGCAGCCAGATGAACAGGTGCACCAGCAGGTAGCCGAAGTTGCGCAGGCGCTCGGCGTACACTGCCTGGCGCTTGTTGGCCCGTTTGGGCTTGGCCGCATGGCGCCGCACCAGGCCGTTGAGCACCATGCACACCACCACCAGCACCGTGCACATCAGCGACTGGCGCAGCGCGGTGCTGGTATCGCCGGCAGACACGAAGGTGGCGAACAGCGAGATGGCCACCAGGATCAGCGCCGGGATGAACCAGAAGCTGCCGAGGATCTCGATGGTGTCGCTGAGGGTGCGCCGGGTCAGGCGCCGCGACAGTGGCTGGTTGCGGATCAGGTGGGCGATCGGGCGGCGGAAGCGCAGGATGAACAGCCCCGTGCACAGCGCGGCGATGACGTTGGCCAGGGTCGCCAGGGCATGCGCCAGGTGTGTCCCCAGGGCGACCAACATGCGCGGGTCGCTCATTGCCTCGCCAAACGCGGCGAAGCTGCCGATCAGCCACAGCGGGCGGAATGCCTGGTGCCGCAGGATGTGCAGGGCGCGGTGGCGATGCGGGCCATCAAGCAGCGAGAAGGCGATGACGCAGATGGCTGAGAAGCAGGTGCCGACCACCAGCGCGTAAGCCAGCACCATGGCCAGCGATTTGCCCAGCGACTGCGGCAGCACGAAGCTCAGGTACACGGTGAACACCAACGCCACCAGCCATGGGCCGAGCTTGCGCAGGGCAAAGCGCAGCAGGTCCCAGGTGCGCGGGTGCTGTGGCAGTTCTTCGCTCAGGCCAAAGCGCAGGCGTATCCGGTGGCCGACCCAGTTGAAGGCGTAGGCCAGCATGCTCCACACGGCAATGACTGCGGCAAAGCCGAACAGGATTGCCGGCCACTGGTGCACCGGTACCATCAGCTCGGTCAGTTCGGCCTGGGCTTGTTCGATTTCCGCAGCCCAGCGATGGAACGGGCTGGCATCGCCACTGAACTGTTTTTCAAAATCATGCAGGGCACCGCCAATCAGGCCAAGCACCCCCTGTTCGACGCTGGGTTGCGATTGCTTGGTGGCATCGCGCAGCTTTTTCAGGTCGGCCAGCAGCTTGGCCCGTTGCTGGTCGTTTTCCAGGTTCTTGATCACCTCGTCCAGCGACTTGCCCAGCGGCTCGCTGGCCTCCGGTTGCGCGGGCGCACTGCCGCCCAGCAGGCCAGGCAGGCCCGCCGCCTGTACCGGGGTAATGGACAGCAACAGCAGCAGGAACAGGTAACGCAGAAGGGCAGGCACTGGCAAATCTACCTCAGGTCAAACGATTGACCGAGTGTAGAGGTTTATGTCGGCAGTTTCTCGAGGATCTTCCAGCAGGTGAGGCCGAAGATACCCAAGGTGCCGATCCACATCATCAGCACGCCGATATTGCGCTCGCGCATGCTGAAGCCGATGGTCAGCAGCATCAGGAACAGGAACACCGGCACGAACAGGGACAGGAACGGGGACATGGACAGCAATCCTTTTGCAGTGGGGCCATGTAACAAGCATAGCGGGTGGCGGGCGAAGCGGGATTGACCCTAGGCATCTGTTAGCAGGTTCGGCCTCTTCGCGGGCAAGCCCGCGAAGAGGCCGGGCCTGCTTACATCAGGGCAACTCGCGGCTGCGGTAGAAGGCGGTCAGCACCTTCACCAGGTGTGCCAGGTCATGGCTGCCGCACAGCTCGCGAATCGAGTGCATGGCAAAGGTCGGCAAGCCGATATCCACCGTACGCACGCCCAGGTGGCTGGCGGCAATCGGCCCGATGGTGGAACCACAACCCATGTCGCTGCGCACCACAAAGCTCTGCACTGGCACTTCCTCGGCCATGCACAGGTGGCGGAAGAACCCGGCGGTTTCGCTGTTGGTGGCATAGCGCTGGTTGTTGTTCACCTTGATCACCGGTCCGGCGTTGAGCTTGGGCCCGTGGTTGCCATCGTGCTTGTCGGCATAGTTGGGGTGCACGCCGTGGGCGTTGTCGGCCGACACCATCAGCGAGCGCTGGATGGTGCGCACGTAAGCGTCGCCATCGGGCAGCAGGCGCTGTAGGGTCTGCTCAAGCATCGGGCCGTCGGCGCCGCAGGCCGAGCAGCTGCCAACTTCTTCGTGGTCGTTGCACACCAGCACGCAGGTTTCGTCGCTATCGGCGCCCAGCAGGGCCTGCAGGCCGGCGTAGCACGACAGCAGGTTGTCCAGGCGGGCGCCGGCGATGAAGTCGCCGTTGAGGCCGATCAGCGCGGCATCCTGGGTGTCGTAGAAGCTCAGCTCGTAATCCAGCACCACATCGGCGATCAGTTCGTGCTCGCGGGCCAGTTGCTCGGTGAGCAGGGCACGGAAGTCGATGCGCTCGTCACCGGCCACCTGGGCGAGAATCGGCGGCAGTTCGTTCTGCGGGTTGATCGCCCAGCCTTCATTGGCAGTGCGGTTCAGGTGGATCGCCAGGTTGGGGATGATCGCGATCGGCAGCTTGAAGTCGACCAGTTGGCTTTCCACCTTGCCGTCACGGCGGTAGGTGACGCGGCCGGCCAGCGACAGGTCGCGGTCGAACCACGGCGCCAGCAGGGCGCCGCCATACACTTCCACGCCCAGTTGCAGGAAGCCCTGGCGCTGCAGCTCGGGCTGCGGCTTGACCCGCAGGCACGGGCTGTCGGTGTGCGCGCCGACCATGCGGATGCCGTTCAGCAATGGGGCCTGCTTGCCCAGCTTGATGGCGATGATCGAAGAGTCGTTACGGGTGACGTAATAGCGCCCGCCAGGCACTGTGGCCCAGCTGTCGCGCTCGTCCAGGCGCTGGTAGCCGGCAGCCTCCAGGCGCTGGGCCAGGCTGGCGGTGGCGTGGAAGGGCGTGGGGGAGGCCTTGAGGAAGTCGATAAGGCCAGTATTCAGTGCGTCGCGCATAGCTTACTCCAGACAGCAGTGGCGCGAGTTTAGCGCAGAATGTCGACAATTTGTGTCTGCCTCTTCGCGGGCAAGCCCGCGAAGAGGCCGGTACAGCCATCCATCATTCAGAAAGGCGCAGCGCACTCGAACTTCAACCGCTCCCCGGACACCGGGTGGGTAAAGCTCAGCATCGAAGCATGCAGGCACAGCCGTTCATGCGCCGCCAGCGCCTCTGGGTTGGCGTACAGCCGGTCGCCCAGCAGCGGGTGCCCGATCGACAGCATGTGCACGCGCAACTGGTGCGAACGCCCGGTAATCGGCGTCAGCTCCACCCGGCAGTAATCACCGCAACGCTCGATAATGCGCCAGAAGGTCAGGGCATGCTTGCCCTGCTCGTGGTCCACCACGTGCCGTGGCTTGGTCGGCGGGTCATAGCGCAGTGGCAGGTCGATGCTGCCGCTGTCCAGCGCCGGCTGGCCCCAGCACAGTGCGGTGTAGGCCTTTTCGGTTTCGCGGTCGTGGAACTGGCGCGACAGCTCGCGGTGGCTGTCGGCATCGCGGGCCAGCAGGATGATGCCGGAGGTTTCCCAGTCCAGGCGGTGCACGATCAGCGCATCGGGGTAGCCGTTTTCCTGCAGGCGGGTGATCAGGCAGTCCTTGTTGTCCTCGGCACGGCCTGGCACCGACAGCAGCAGGGTCGGCTTGTTGATCACCAGGATGGCGGCGTCTTCGTGCAGGATCTGGATGTTCGACAGCGGCATTGCTTGGTCTCGGTTATATCGGGGGAAAACAGCGGGGCCGCTTTGCGGCCCTTCGCGGGCAAGCCCGCTCCTACATGGGAATGCATACCCCTTGTAGGAGCGGGCTTGCCCGCGAAGGGCTGCAAAGCAGCCCCAAATTGCCGATTGCGCGGATCAGCGATCCGGCAAGGTGATGTTCAGCTCCAGAATCGAGCAGCTGCCCTGGTTTTCCAGCTCGATATGCACGTCATCGTTGCCGATGTTCACATACTTGCGGATCACTTCCAGCAGTTCTTTCTGCAGCGCTGGCAGGTAGTCCGGCTCGCTGCGTTGGCCGCGCTCGTGCGCCACGATGATCTGTAGACGCTCTTTCGCTACCGACGCGCTGGTCTGTTTCTGTCTGCCACGAAAGAAGTCAAAAAGGTTCATGGTTTACTTGCCTCCAAACAGTCGCGCGAAGAATCCTTGCTTCGGCACTTCGATGAACCGCAGGGGCTTTTCTTTACCCAGCAGACGGTCGACGGTATCGCTATAGGCCTGGCCGGCATCGCTCTGGTCGTCGAGGATGACCGGGATACCCTGGTTGGAAGCCTTGAGCACTGCCTGGGACTCAGGGATCACACCCTTGAGCTTGATCGCCAGGATTTCTTCGACGTCGGCGATGCTCAGCATTTCGCCCTTTTCCACACGCTCCGGGTGGTAGCGGGTGATCAGCAGGTGTTCCTTGATCGGCTCTTCGCCGTTTTCGGAGCGGCGCGACTTGCTCGACAGGATGCCCAGCATGCGGTCCGAGTCACGTACCGAGGAAACTTCAGGGTTGGTGACCACGATGGCTTCGTCGGCGAAGTACATGGCCAGGTGCGCGCCTTTCTCGATACCGGCAGGCGAGTCGCAGATGACGAATTCGAAGTCTTTCTTCAGCTCCATCAGCACCTTTTCCACGCCTTCCTGGGTCAGCGCGTCCTTGTCACGGGTCTGGCTGGCGGCCAGCACGTACAGGTTCTCGAGGCGCTTGTCCTTGATCAGGGCCTGTTGCAGGTTGGCTTCGCCATTGACCACGTTGACGAAGTCATACACCACGCGGCGTTCGCAGCCCATGATCAGGTCGAGGTTACGCAGGCCCACGTCGAAGTCGACGATTACGGTCTTGTGGCCACGCAGAGCGAGGCCGGTACCAATGGCGGCGCTGGTGGTGGTCTTGCCCACCCCCCCCTTGCCGGAAGTAACCACGAGAATCTTGGCCAAGGTGTTTCACCCCTAAAATAATCGGGACACTGGTCCCTGCAAAAAACTGAAATAGCTTAAATAGCTCAAATAAAAGGCAACGGTAAAAAAGTTGCTCTAAAAATGCTGGCAAGTATCCGTTAAAGGCGGGTGATGTTCAACACGTCACCAGACAGGCTGACTTGCACGCCGGCACCCCACAGCGGGTCGCGGCGCAGGTCTTCGCAAACCTTGTACTGGCCGGCGATGGAGACCATTTCGGCGGTCATCTGCTGGCAGAAGATACGCGCCTTGGTATTGCCTTTGATGCCGGCCAGGGCCCGGCCGCGCATGGCGCCGTACACATGGATGTTGCCATCGGCCAGAAGTTCCGCACCCGGGCTGACCGAGCCGGTCACCACCAGGTCGCCGCCCTGGGCATAGATCTGCTGCCCGCCACGTACTGGCGAAGTGATGATGCGTGTTGGGCGCACCTCGGGTTCAAGGACGGGCGGCGGGGCCGGTTCGGGTTTTTTCACCTCAGGCTCGGGCTCCAGCGGCCGTTCGCGGGCGCCGGATGGCGGCAGTACCGGCAGGTCGATGGCGATGGCGGCGGCGATGTCCTCGATGCGGTTGGCACGGATGGCCAAAGTGCGCAGGCCGTGGTGGCGGCAGATCCGCATCAAGCCGGGCAGGTCGATTGCCCCTTCGTCGGCCAGTAGCTTGTCCAGCGCCAGCACCAGCGGCGTGTTGCTGAAGAAGTTCGGTGCCTGGGCGACTTTGGCCGCCAACTGGCGGTCGAGGGCTTCAAGGTCATTGCGCGCCAGTTCCAGTACTGTAATGGCGAGCATGCTGCCCTTGAGCTGGAACACGGGGGCGGTGTCGGGTGTGTGGTTTGGGCTCATGGTCTGCATAGACGGCTTGTTGCGAAAAAAGTGCCCTGACTTATAACGAGAACACCGGTTGCCCGCAACATGCGCTGATCCGTTGTAGAATGCGCGGCCTTTGTCTTTCCGGATGCTTCAATGGAACGCCCGCGTTTTCGTCGCTATTACCTTCACCCCAAGTTCTGGGGCCTGTGGCTGGGCCTGGGCCTGCTGTGGCTGGTGGTCCAGTTGCCGTACCGGGTGCTGTTGAAAATCGGTGCCGCGCTGGGCGCGGTGATGTACCACTTTGCCGGTGAGCGGCGGCGCATTGCCGCGCGCAACCTGGAGCTGTGCTTCCCGGAGCTGTCGGTCGACGAACGGCAGCGTTTGCTCAAGGCCAACTTCGCCTCCACAGGTATCGCCTTCTTCGAAATGGCCATGAGCTGGTGGTGGCCCAAGGCCAGGCTGGCGCGCCTGGCCCATGTCGAGGGGCTGGAGCACCTGCAGGCCGCCCAGCAGGCGGGGCAGGGCGCCATCCTCATGGCGGTGCACTTCACCACCCTGGAAATCGGCGCCGCGCTGCTCGGCCAGCAGCACACCATCGACGGCATGTACCGTGAGCATGGCAATGCCCTGTTCGACTTCATCCAGCGCAGCGGCCGTGAGCGCCACAACCTTGATTCGCTGGCGGTAGAGCGCGAGGACGTGCGCGGTATGCTCAAGCTGCTGCGCTCGGGCCGGGCGATCTGGTACGCGCCGGACCAGGACTACGGCGCCAAGCAGAGCATTTTCGTGCCGTTGTTCGGCATCCCGGCGGCTACGGTGACCGCCACCACCAAGTTTGCCCGGCTGGGCAAGGCGCAGGCGATTCCGTTCACCCAGAAGCGCCTGGAGGATGGCAGCGGCTATCGTCTGGTCATTCACCCGCCGCTGGCGGATTTCCCCGGGGAAAGCGAAGAGGCCGACTGCCTGCGCATCAACCAGTGGGTCGAGAGTGTGTTGCGCGAGTGCCCTGAGCAATACCTGTGGGCGCACCGCCGGTTCAAGTCGCGACCCGAAGGGGCGCCGCGGCTGTATGACAAGAAGAAGCGCTGAGCCTTGTGTAAGCAGGCCTGGCCTCTTCGCGGGTAAACCCGCTCCCACAGGAACTGCACAGTATTCAGCCTCTGTGCAATCCCTGTGGGAG